>NZ_JAKFZM010000029.1:0-59361 GCF_021654205.1 Leisingera sp. MMG026
CCGCATTTGTGGTTTGTGGGGCCCCCCCCGCTCCCGGTTTTTTTGCGGGTTGGGCCGAACCCCGGTGGGGGGATTGGGGGGGGGGGCGGGCCGGGGCGCGGCCGCGGCACCGTGCGCAGGCACGGTGCAATGCCCAACCGCTTCGCGGGCTTTTGCAAAAAAAAAGGTCGCAGGCGGACGGGAGCCTCCTCCGGCAGCGGTGCGCGCAGAACGTTATTGCTGGCCGGACGCCCAGTCCCAGTACATTTCGCGTACCCGCTTGGCCACGGGACCGGCCTGATACCGGCACCCGTCAAAGGCGGTGACTGGGGTGATCTTGCTCATATTGCCGGAGAGAAAGACCTCGTCGGCCTCTTCGAAGTCCTGATAGCCTAGCACGCACTCATGTACCTTGATACCGTCTGCGCGCATGTGGCCGATGTGGCGGGCGCGGGTGATGCCGGCCAGAAATGTGCCGTTTGGGATCGGCGTGAACACCTCGCTATCGCGCACCATGAAGACATTGCTGGTCGCGGTTTCCGCCACATTGCCCATCGCATCCAGCGCCAGCGCATTGGAGAACCCTTTGCTGCGTGCCTCCCGCAGCATCCGGGCGTTGTTGGGGTAAATGCAGCCGGCCTTGGCATTCACCACCGCGTTTTCCAGGACGGGACGGCGGAAGCGGGTGCGGGTGAGCGTCGCCGCAGCAGCTCCCGGCGCCATCGCGATTTCCTCCAGACTGACCGCAAAGCAGGTGCTGTCCGCCTTGGGGGCGATCAGGGTTTCATCCCCGTCGGCCGCCTAGTACATGGGCCGGATTTAGACCGCAGCACCTGGCGCAAACGCCTCCAGCCCTTCGCGGGCGACCTCCACCATCTGCTCTGCCGAAAGCGTTGGCGTCATCATCAGCGCCTGGGCCGAAGCATTGGTGCGGGCGCAGTGCAGGTCCAGATCCGGGGTCGCCCCGTCAACGAACCGGGCGCCATCAAACACCGAAGATCCCAGCCACATCGCATGATCCTCGGCCCGCAACACCGCCAGGTTGCCATCATGCCATTTGCCTTCGAAACAAGTCCGGATGGTGCTGCCCGCGGCCATTTCATCGCTCTCGCTTTACGCCGCGAAACCCAGACGAAGTTGGCGCGGCCGTTCAGGCAGGCTTGCGTTCCAGATGGCTGAAAGAGCGGCCTGGCGATGCGCAAGTATCATGTTTTTCAGTGCCTTATGCGGCGTGCGCCGCGGATCTGAGGTGGCGTCTTGCAGGTCAGTAATGCTGCCCATTTGTTTCGCGCGCGAAACATTCGGACAGTAATGCTGACCTGATCAGCTTTTACCTGTGCTGCCGGCAGGGTCCTGCGCGCCGCAAGGCGCGCCCGGCCCAACCGGGCAAGCGCATCTTGATGCGTGCAGGCCCGGACGGGAGTGCCTGGCTCCGGTTTGCTACGCAGCCGGTTTCAGCCCGGTCTTGTCAAGAATGGCCCCGGCGTCCTGCTGCCATCGGGCTTTCAGCCCGGCATTCGGGGTGCGGCGCAGCCCCATGGCCTTGAGCCCTTCGAACTTCTCTGAAGCCTCCTGGCCAAAGCTTGCGGCGACCCGCGGCCACCAGTAATCTGCCAGCTCCTGCAGGGCATCGGCACCTTGCGCCTCCACCAGCACCATCAGGCCTTCTTCGGCCAGTTCAGCATGGTGCGCCTCGACGGGCAGAATAGCGCGGAAGGCTTCGGCCAGCGGCTGGTAGGAGACATGGGACAGCTCCTCCAGCTGCAGTGCCACCGCACGGCCCATCAAGAGGTTCATCATCACCGCATCGGCCCAGCCTTCCAGCGGGTAGTTGAACACGGCAAGCCGCATGTCGTGCTTGGTCCGGCTCTGGCCGATATCCGCGCCGCGTTCCAGCCGGGCGGTCCAAGGGTGGTGGTCGGCATAACGCTCAATATCCGCGCCGAAGTCGCCCATGATGCGCAGGACTTTTTCGGCGCTGTCGTTTTTCTCCAGCACGATCCTGGCGGCGGCGATGCGCGCCTTTATGCCCGGACCTTCGTTGATGATGTCGGCAAAGCCGGCGGCCCCTGCCAGTTCGCTGTCGACAAAGGTTGCCATCATCTTCATCAGCTCGGCGCGGTAGCGCGGCGGCACGTTGGAAGGGTTGCTGAGCACGCCGCCCTGAGCCAAGTAGTTCTCAATACTCATGTCATCAGTCATGATCCGTTCTCCCTTGGGCAGGCGTTACTGGTCGTAATCGACCACGACGTTGTCAGTGACCGGATAGGCCTGGCAGGACAGCACATAGCCCTTCTCTACCTCGTAATCCTCCAACGCATGGTTGGCGACCATCTCGACCTCGCCCTCCAGCACCTTGCAGCGGCAGGTGGAGCAGACGCCGGCCTTGCAGGCGTAGGGCGCATCCATTGCGTTCTCCAACGCTGCATCCAGCAGGGTCATGTCCTTGCCCATGTCGATGGTCTGGGTCGCGCCGTCCAGGGTAACCGCAGCCTTGGTCTGATTGGCGCTGCTGGCAGCATCACTTGCGGCGGCCTTGCGTTTGGCGCGGCCCGGCTGGGCAGAGGCGAACAGCTCAAACTTGATCTGGCTGTCGTCCAGACCGGCAGTGCGCAGCGCGGCGGCGATGCCCAGCATCATCGGTTCCGGGCCGCAGATGAAGGCGGTGCCGACCGATTTGATATCTATCCAACGCTCAAACAGCTGGGCGCATTTCTCCTCGGTCACCAGACCGGTGAACAGGTCGATCTCCTGGGCGTCCGATTCCAGCACATGGATCACGTTGAAGCGGCCCATGTAGAGGTTTTTCAGATCCTCCAGCTCCTCGCGGAACATGATCGTGTTCACACCCTTGTTGGCGTAGACCAGTGTGAAGGAGGCGTTCGGCTCTGCCGCCAGCGTGGTCTTAAGGATCGACAGAACCGGGGTGATGCCGGAACCGCCGGCAAAGCCCAGATAGTGCTTCTCGGCCGCCTCATTAAGCGGGGTGAAGAAGCTGCCCATCGGCGCCATCGCCTGCAGGGTGTCACCTGCCTGCAGATCAGTATTGGCCCAGGTTGAGAAGGCGCCGCCGTCGACGCGTTTGATGCCGACCTGCAGGATGCCTTCGTCACGGCCGGCACAGATCGAGTAGCTGCGGCGCAGCTCCTCGCCGTCAAAGTCGCGGCGGAAGGTCAGATACTGGCCTTGGGTGAAATTGAACGTCTCCGCGGCGCCGCCTGCGGGCTTCAGGGTGACGACCACCGCATCGCGGATGGTTTTTCGGACGTCGGTGACTTCAAGGTCGTGAAAGCGCGCCATCAGGGTCTCCTCAGATGCACTTGAAATAATCAAAGGGTTCTAGGCAGTCCTGGCAGCGCCAGTGGGCCTTGCAGGGAGTCGAGCCGAACTGGCTGACTTTGGTGACTTCTGTACTGCCGCAGTTGGGGCATTTTTCCGGGCCGCCTGCGGCCTGGGGCGGGGCGATGCCGTAATCCTCCAGCTTGGCGCGGCCTTTCTCGGACAGCCAATCGGTGGTCCAGGCGGGGGATATTTGGGTCTTCAGTTTCAGATCGGTGATGCCGCGGTCCCGCAGGGCGGTTTCGATATCCAAGGCGATCACAGTAGTTGCCGGGCAGCCGGAATAGGTCGGGGTGACGCTGACCACGAGGGTTTCCCCTTCCCAGGAGACATCGCGGATGATGCCCAGATCCACCAGCGAGATCACCGGGATTTCCGGATCCGGCACGGCGTCGAGCCACTCCCAGATCTGGTTGATGCTTGGCTGAGTTGTCACTTGGCTCATGCGGTTTATCCTTGCTATGCACGGCCCGGACGATAGGCCGGGCAGCCCCACACCTCCCCCACGGGAGGGGGCTTCACCCCCACCCGAGGCCGGGGGGCGCCCTCAGTTCTTTGGCTGTGGCCTTACCACTTGGCGCCGGGATAGGCGCGCTGCAGCCATTGCATCTGGGTCAGCAGATGGCCCAGATGTTCCGTGTGCATGGCACCGGTGCGCCCGCCCTTGTGGGCGAAACGGCTGTCCGGGACGGTGAGCGTTGCGTCACCCAGGATGCGGGAGACCAGCGCGTCATATTCCTCGCGCAGGGAGGCCGGATCGGGTGCGATGCCCGCTTTGACCATTTCGGCGTCCACATCGTCGGACTGGAACATCTCGCCGACGTAGGGCCACAAATAGTCCAGCGCTTCCTGCATGCGCCGGTGGCTTTCCTCAGTACCGTCGCCCAGGCCCACAACCGTATCGGCGGAACGTTCCAAGTGATAGGCCACCTCTTTCGAGGCCTTCTCGGCAATCGCGGCAACGCGTTCGTCCGAGGATTTCATCAGCCGGCCCAGCTGGATCGAGTGCCAGGCATCAAACAGGAACTGGCGCATCAGGGTGCGGCCGAAGTCGCCGTTCGGCACCTCGACCAGCAGCACGTTGCGGAAATCCCAGGCGTCACGCAGGAAGGCCAGGTCGTCGGCAGATTTGCCGTCACCCTGTACCTCAGCCGCGAGGCCGAGCCACATCTGGGTCTGGCCGATCATGTCCAGCGCGGTGTTGGCCAGTGCAATGTCTTCTTCCAGCACCGGCGCATGGCCGCACCATTCGCTGACCCGGTGGCCGAGGATCAGGGTGTTATCGCCCATCCGCAGCAGAAACTGGGTGAACGCCTCGTCCTTGTTAAGCGGGGCGGTCATTACATTGCCCCCACTTCTTCGGGGATGTCGAAGAAGGTCGGGTGGCGGTAGACCTTGGACTCGGACGGCTCATAAAGCGGGCCCTTGTCGCTGGGAGACGACGCGGCGATGTGGTTGGCTTCCACCACCCAGATCGACACGCCCTCATTGCGGCGGGTATAGACGTCGCGGGCGTTCTTGATCGCCATTTCGGCGTCCGGCGCGTGCAGGGAGCCGACGTGGCGGTGGCTCATCCCGTGCTGGCCGCGGATGAAGACTTCCCAGAGGGGCCATTCGTTTTTCATGTCTTAAATCCTCCTGGCTGAGGGGGCGCCGCCGCAGTGTTCAAGAACGGGCAGAGCGCCGGAATGCTTGGGGTTATTCGGCAGCGTGCTTTTGCGCGGCCTTCTTTTTTGCATGCGCCAACAGTCCGTCGCGGACCCAGGCGCCGTCGTCCCAGGCCTTGTTGCGGGCGGCAAGTCGGTCCACGTTGCAGGGGCCGTTGCCCTGGATCACGTCAAAAAACTCGGACCAGTCCGGGTCGGTGTAGTCATAATGGCCGCGTTCCTCGTTCCACTTCAGGTCCGGGTCGGGGACGGTGAGGCCAAGGTATTCGGCCTGCGGCACAGTCTGGTCGACGAACTTCTGGCGCAGCTCGTCGTTGGTGTTCATCTTGATCTTCCAGGCCATCGACTGGGCGGAATGGACCGAGTCCTTGTCGGACGGTCCGAACATCATCAGCGACGGATACCAGAGGCGGTTCAGGGCATCCTGGGCCATTTTCTTTTGCGCCTGCGTGCCCTCGGCCATCTGGCGGATGGCGTCATAGCCCTGGCGCTGGTGGAAGCTTTCTTCCTTGCAGACGCGGATCATCGCGCGGGAATAGGGGCCGAAGGAGGTCCGCTGCAGCGGCACCTGGTTCATGATTGCGGCCCCATCGACCAGCCAGCCCACCGCGCCGATGTCGGCCCAGTTCAGTGTCGGATAGTTGAAGATCGAGGAATACTTCATGCGGCCGTCCAGCAGCATTTCGGTCATCTCGTCGCGGGACACGCCCAGCGTTTCCGCCGCACAATACAAGTACAGGCCATGCCCGGCCTCATCCTGCACCTTGGCCAGCAGGATCGCCTTGCGTTCCAGCGTCGGCGCGCGGGTGATCCAGTTGCCCTCGGGCAGCTGGCCGACGATTTCGGAATGCGCGTGCTGGCCGATCTGGCGGATCAGCGTCTTGCGGTAGCCTTCGGGCATCCAGTCCTTGGGCTCGATCTTCTCGCCCGCGTCGATGCGCGCCTGAAAGGCCGCCAGCTGTTCCGGATCGTCCTGGGTCGCTTCGGATTTGACCATCTGAGCATACATGTCTGGGACCTCCCCTGGGTTTGTTACACGCGTTCCAGGATCAGGGCGGTGCCCTGTCCGACGCCGACGCACATGGTGCAAAGCGCATAGCGCCCGCCGGTGCGTTGCAATTGATAGGCAGCGGTCAGCACCAGCCGGGCGCCGGACATGCCAAGCGGGTGGCCCAGTGCAATTGCACCGCCATTGGGATTAACATGGGGCGCGTCGTCGGCAACGCCAAGTTCGCGCAGCGTCGCAAGCCCCTGCGCGGCGAAGGCCTCGTTCAGTTCGATCACGTCCATCTGGTCGATGGTCAGGCCGGTGCGGGCCAGAACCTTGCGGGTGGCGGGCACCGGGCCGATGCCCATGATGCGCGGCTCAACCCCGGCAGCGGCCATGCCGACGATGCGGGCCATGGGCTTCAGGCCGTTTTTGGCAGCGGCAGCCTCATTCGCCATCAGGATCGCCGCAGCGCCGTCGTTGACGCCGGAGGCATTGCCGGCCGTCACAGTCTTGTCCGGTCCGTTGACGCCCTTCAGGCTTGACAGCTTTTCAGCCGAAGTGCCGGGGCGGGGGTGTTCGTCGGTGTCCACCACCAGCGGATCACCTTTGCGCTGGGGGATTGTCACCGGGGTGATCTCGCCGCTGAAAATGCCTGCCTCATGTGCTGCGGCCCAGCGGGCCTGGCTGCGGGCGGCAAATGCGTCCTGATCTTCGCGGGAAATGCCATAATCCGCCGCGACGTTGTCGGCAGTCTGCGGCATGGAATCGGTGCCGTACATCCCGTGCATTTTCTTGTTCACGAAACGCCAGCCGATGGTGGTGTCATAAACCGCATTTTCGCGGGTGAAGGCGGAGGTTGCCTTGGGCATCACAAAGGGCGCGCGCGACATGCTCTCAACACCGCCGGCGATGGCCATGTCATAGTCGCCCGCCTTGATACCGCGCGACGCCATGCCGACCGCGTCCATGCCGGAGGCGCAAAGCCGGTTGATGGTGGTGCCGGGCACGGTGGCAGGCAGGCCTGCCAGCAGGGCGGCCATGCGGGCCACGTTGCGGTTGCTTTCGCCGGCCTGGTTGGCGTCGCCCAGGATCACGTCATCCAAGGATCCCCAGTCCGCATCCGGGTTGCGCGCCGCCAGGGCGGCAATCGGCAGAGCAGCAAGGTCATCGGTCCGCACCTGGCTCAGCGGGCCGCCGTAGCGGCCGATCGGGGTGCGGGTGGCATCGCAGATGAAGGCATCCATGGGTGTTCGCGTCTCCTGTGGCGGCGGCAGGGATAAGCCGACCGTTGGGTCGGTGATACGCCGGAAGATGATTCGCGGCAAGTTAAATGTAACGGAAAAGTTCCAGGAGCTGAAATTGTGTAACGAGTTCCGCAGATTTCAATCCTTCGCCGATACATGCGCTGTGATCCGGTTTTAAAAATCAATGCAGTGCAGGACGTCGTTGGGGCAGCGTCTGTCCTGAACCTGAAAATGAGTGAGGCCCGATTTCTTAAAGCCGCGGCTGAGATAGAAGGCGATGGCGCCTTTGTTTTCTGAGTTGGTGGCCAGCCACGGGGCGTCCCAGCCGTTGGTGCGGCACGCCTCGATCCCTGCAGCAAGCAGGGATTGTCCCAGGCCCTTACCCTGGTGCCGGGGCTGCACATAAAGCGTGGAGATCTCAGTTTCTGAGCTGCTGCCGCCTGGGCACGGGTTGCCATGTGACACCCGGATGTAGCCGTCTATTCCTTCCCTGTTTTCTGAAACAAGCAGCGTTTCTGCAGGTTGGTTCACAAGATCAAGAAAGTGTTCGCGGGTGAATTGGCCAAGCGCATAGTCCGCAAAGATACTGCTGATGCCTTGGCGCAAATATGTGCCAATCCACACTTCGATGGAGAGCGCTGCCAGACAGGAGGCGTCTTCGCTCCGGGCTGCGCGGATGGTTCCGGGATCGGGTGTATCGTTCATGTTGTGTCTTGCCTTTGGAAAAACTGCGGGCAGAGAGTGCGCCGCAGGGGCTTGGCTGGTGAGGTAATTCATCCTCGCCATTTTGCTTCACGTGTCCAATAATCCCGGAACTTACCGGGAGGCGCCGATGAACATTCTCTACATCATGTTCGACCAGCTGCGGTTCGATTATCTAAGCTGCGCGGGCCATCCGCATCTGCACACGCCCCACATTGATGGGTTGGCGGCCAAGGGCGTGCGGTTCACCCGCGCCTATGTGCAATCGCCCACCTGCGGCTCGTCGCGGATGTCGAGCTATACCGGGCGCTACCCGTCCAGCCATGGTGTGCAGTTCAACAGCTACCCCTTGCGGGTGGGCGAGTGGACCATGGGCGACCACTTGCGCAAGGCGGGCATGGGCTGCCACCTGATCGGCAAGACGCATATGGTGGCGGACGCCGAAGGGATGCAGCGGCTGGGGCTGGCGCCGGACAGCGTGATCGGTGTGCGCCAGTCGGAATGCGGGTTCGACCCGTGGGTGCGGGATGACGGGCTGTGGGCGGAAGGGCCGGATGGATTCTATGACCAGAAACGCAGCCCTTATAATGAGTACCTGAAGAAAAAAGGCTACCCCGGCCAAAACCCCTGGAAAGACTTTGCCAATGCCGGCGCCGAAGGCAAGGAGATCGCCTCGGGCTGGTTCATGGCAAATGCGGATAAGCCTGCCAATATCGCTGAGGAAGACAGTGAAACCCCTTGGCTGACAACTCAGGCGATGGCGTTCATCGATCAGGCCGAGGGCCCTTGGTGCGCGCATCTCAGCTATATCAAACCGCATTGGCCCTATATCGTGCCGGCGCCGTATCACAATATGTACGGGGCGGAGCATGTGCAGCCAGCTGTGCGCTCGGACGCGGAACGCGACGCGGCGCATCCGGTGTTTGAGGGCATGATGAACAACCCGATCGGCAAGACCTTCAGCCGGGACGAGGTGCGAAACAAGGTGATCCCCGCCTATATGGGGCTGATCAAGCAGGCCGACGACCAGATGGGCCGTTTGTTTGCCTGGCTGCAAGATACCGGCCGGATGCAAGACACGATGATTGTGGTGACCTCGGACCATGGCGATTATCTGGGCGATCATTGGCTGGGCGAAAAGAACCTGTTCCATGACCCCTCCATCAAGGTGCCGCTGGTCATCTATGACCCGCGCGCGGAGGCTGATGCTGCACGTGGAACAACCTGCGATGAACTGGTCGAGGCGATCGACCTGTTGCCGACTTTCCTGGAGGCGGCGGGCGGCGATCCGGCGCCGCATATCCTGGAGGGGCGCTCGCTGATGCCCTTCCTGCGCGGTGAAACCCCGGACTGGCGGCGTTATGCAATTGCCGAGTTCGACTATTCCACCATGCCGCTGTGCGAAAAGCTGGGGCTGGAGCCCAAGGATGCGCGGCTATTCATGGTGGCGGACAAGCGCTGGAAGTTCATGCATGCCGAAGGCGGGCTGCGGCCGATGCTGTTCGACATGGAATGCGACCCGGAAGAACTTGTGGATCTGGCCAAGGGTGACGCGCATCAGGAAGTCATTGATCTGATGTATGACCGGCTGCTGGAATGGGGCCTCAGGATGTCGCAGCGGATCACCCTGTCGGATGCGCAGATCAAGGCGCGCCGGGGTAAGTCGGGGCGCAAGGGTATCCTGCTGGGCGTCTATGAGGCGGATGAGGCGGCGCCGGAGCTGACAGAGAAATACCGCGGGCCGGTGCCGCAATAACCGCCCCGGGCTTTTCATCTTTGCACAAATACTCCGGGGGAGCCCGCAGGGCGGGGGCAGGCCCCCCCTTTGCGCGTTGCCATGCAAGGAACGCAGGCATAAATTGGCCGCAAACGCATCAAGGGCGGCGCAATGGCAGGTCAGACAGAGCAGGTTCTGAACGCAATCCTTCAGGACATCGAGGCGGGCCGGCTGGTGCCCGGCGCGCCGCTGGAGGAGAGCGAGCTGGTGGACCGTCACGGTGTTTCCCGCACGCCGGTGCGTGAAGCCTTTATCCAGCTGGAAGCAATCGGGCTGATCAAACGGCTGCCGCGCAAGGGCGCGGTGCTGTTCAAGCCGACGCTGGAGGAGTTTCTGGCAATTCTGGAAGTCCATGCCCGGCTGGAGGGCCAGGCGGCGGCACTGGCAGCACGGCGGCTGTCTCCGGTCCAGGCCAGGGAGCTGGAGGCGGCGGTTTCAGCGTGTGAGCGGCATGCCGCGGAAAAGGGCGACCGCGATCCGGCCGGTTACTACCAGCTGAACCTGCGGTTTCATGCCTGTGTGGCCGAAGGGTCGGGCAACCCCTTTCTGGTCGAGATGATCAAGACCAATGCGCGCAAGCTGATGGCCTATTACCGGGCGCGCTACCGTTATCCCGGCGCCATTGCCCAATCCGCCAAGGAACACCGGGAGATTGCTGTGCTGATCACTGCCCATGACCGTGAGGGAGCGGAGGCGGCGATGATATCCCATGTTCAGTTCGATCAGGTCACGGTGATGGATCTGCTGGCCGCGCTGGGCTGAGACTGCGGTGAACGGGGCCTTGCGGCCCTGTGCCTCCCCTCTCGGCGGCAAAGCAGCCTGCCGGGCAGCGGGACAGGGGTATTTTTTTACCAGAAAGAAGCCGCAGGGTCAGGGTTGCAGGGCCTGCTCGAAGAAGCGGGCGAGGCTTTCGGCAAAGGCTTGCTGGTCTGAGCACCCGGCTAGGCTGTCCAGCGCGCGGGCGTATGCTTCGGGGCCGAGGGTCTGCTGCATTTCTTTGGTCAGCGCGGTAATGAAGTCATGCGTCATTTCCGGGTGGTGCTGGGTTGTAAAGATGTGGCTACCCAGGGTGAAGCCTGTGTTGACACCGCCGCTTGCGCTGAATGCGGCGGCACCCATTGGCAGCTTGCGGACGCATTCGCAGTGGGAGCCGTAAAGCTTCACCTCATCCGGCAACGGTGCAGCCCAGTCCGGGCGGTTCAGCAATTTGTTGCGGGTCAGCCCGTGCACCCAGCCGTCAGGGTTGAGATCCAGGCCGCCGCCAAGGGCCAGCGCGATGGCCTGATGGCCGAAGCAGGCGCCGAACAGCGGGAATTTCCGGGCATGGGCGTCGCGGATCAAGTCCAGCAGCTGCACCACCCAAGGCGCGCCGGAGCGGACCGAGGCCGGGCTGCCGGTGATCACGGCGCCGTCGAATTCAAACAGATCCTGCGGGAAATCTCCGTCTTTCACGGCAAACACCGAAGTACGCCAGCCTGGCTGGGCTATCCGGATCAGACCGGTGAACTTTTCCCCGTCCTTTGGATGCCTTTGGGCAAATTCGCTATCGTCGGTGTTGGTCATCAGGATGGCCAAGTGCATGAGAGTGCTCGCAAGATTATCATTTACATATTTACGATCATTATTAATATACATACGTAAGCAAGCTAGGGAAGCCCGCAATGACAGTTTGGACCCCCACCGATGACGGCTATGCGGATCTGAGCAGCCATGATGCCTTTGCCGATGGTGCGCCGCACAATACCTTTGCGCGGCTGCGGCGCGAGGATCCGCTGCACTGGACCGAATATGCAGGTGGTGCGAATTTCTGGTCGGTCACCCGCTATGAAGACATCACGGTGATGAACAAGAACACCGAAGTGTTTTCCTCTGCCCGCGGGATCCGGATGGAGGATCAGTCCTACGAGGAATACCTGGCGCGGCGCACCTTTCAGGAAACCGATCCGCCGGATCATTCCAAGGTGCGGATGAAGCTGCTGAAGGCGTTCTCAAAAACCACCATGGCGCAGTATGAACAGGATATCCGCGGCCTTTGTGCGGAGATTCTGGATCAGGCGCTGGCCAAGGGGGAGTTCGACGCCACCAAGGAGATTGCCCGGCAGCTGCCGATGCGGATGCTGGGCCGGGTGGTGGGCCTGCCGGAGGCGGACCTGCCGTGGCTGGTGGAAAAGGGCGATGCGCTGATTGCCAATACCGATCCGGATTTCACCTCGCATGTGCTGGACAAGATGCAGACGGATGAGTTCCGGATGATGCCCTTCAATTCTCCCGCCGGAGCGGAGTTGTACGTCTATGCCAAAGAGCTGATGGAGGCGAAAGCGCGCAAGGGGGATACATCCGGCGTGCTGAACCTGATCCTGGAGCCGGCCAAGGATGGTTCGGTCATTACTGAAACCGAGTTCCGCAATTTCTTCTGCCTGCTGGTCGCAGCGGGCAATGACACCACCCGCTATTCGATTGCCGCCGGGATCCAGGCGATGTGCCATCAGCCGGAGCTGCTGGCGCAGATGCAGGCGGGCGGCGCGGTATGGGAGACCGCGGCAGATGAGATCATCCGCTGGGCCACGCCTGCGCTGTATTTCCGCCGCACCGCGACGCGGGATGTGGAGATGCATGGCAAGACCATCCGACAAGGCGACAAGGTGCTGTATTGGTTTGCTTCGGCGAACCGGGATGAAGGGTATTTCGAAGATCCATTTCACGTGAATCTGCACCGCAGCCCGAACCGCCATTTGTCGTTTGGCCAGTTCGGCCCGCATGTCTGCCTGGGTATGTGGCTGGCGCGGCTGGAGGTGACGGTGCTGTTCCAGGAATTGGCCAAACGGATCACTCATATCGAGGCGGCGGGGCCGCACAAGTTCCTGCGTTCGAACTTTGTCGGCGGAATTAAGACGCTGCCGGTACGGGTGAAGGCTGCCTAGCAAATGGGCTGTCGCACAGGAAAGACTCCGCAAAAACCGCTAAATATGTTAAGTAACACGGCACGGGACGCGATGCGAAGACTGACCAACAGCGAAGGACCTTGAGCCATGAAGACCCGCCTGCGCGCGATGTTTTGCGATCACCTCAGCATCATGCGGGGAAAATACCTGCCGAATTCCAAGATCGGCGATGACTCGACCCGGTTCTGCCGGTCGGTGTTTGGCACCCATTACGACAGGGACTTGCTGGATGCGCCGGGCGCGATGGTGAAACAGGGCCTGCCGGACATGGAGCTGAAATGGCTGCATGACGATATCCGTGACAGCTGGCATGCCTCGACCAAGGTGGTGCTGGGGGATTTGTATGATGATGAGGGTCAGCCGCTGCCGCTGTGCCCGCGCTGGGCGCTGAAGCGGGCGGTCGCGGATTGGCAGAAGCATGGGCTGAAACCGAAGGTTGGGATCGAGCTGGAGGCCTTTGCCCTGCAGGCGGATGATCGCGGGCGGCTGATGCCCTATGATGCGCCGGGCGGGGTGGTTTACGGTACCGGGCCGTTTGCCGATCCGTTGCGGTTCAATGACCGGATCTGGGCGATGGCGGATGACATGGGGTTTTCGCTCGACATGATCACCGCCGAATTCGACAGTCCGCAGTTCGAATACACGCTGACCTTTGATGACGCGGTGAAGGCTGTGGATGACATTGTACTGTTCCGGCTGATGGCGCGGGAAGTGGCGCTGGAATACGGCATTGTCCTGACCTTTATGCCGAAACCAGTGGCTGAGGCCGGCGGTTCGGGCATGCATATCAACTTCTCTTTTAATGATGAGGCGGGCGGCAATGCGCTGTCCGCGGGGCCGCGGGGCGGACCGGAGCATATGAATGACCTGGCGCGCGGCTGCCTGGCGGGGCTGTTGCATCACCACAAGGGGCTGGCGGGGCTGATTGCGCCAACCGCCAACAGCTATATGCGGCTGCAGCCGGGATCGCTGTCAGGGTATTGGAGGAACTGGGGCGGCGATCATCGCAATGTGACCACGCGGATCAGCTCCGAGGGCGGCGCCAAAGCGCGGCTGGAGCACCGGATGGCGGATGCTTCGGCCAATCCCTATACTGCGGTGGCGGCTGTGCTTCATGCTGCACGGTTGGGGGTGGAGAACAGCCATCAGCTGCCGCCGATGGAAACTGGTGACGGCTTTGACCGGACTGACGCACGCGACGGCACGGCGGCTGATCTGAAAGGGGCAGTGAGTGATCTGGAGAAGGACGCCGCTCTGGCAGAGGCTGTCGGGCCGGAACTGGTCGCCAACCACGTCTTCATGAAACGCAAGGAAGTGCGCAAGACCCGTGACCTGGAAGGCGACGGCATGCGTGATTTCTACGTTCATTTTATCTGATATTCGCGAAAGGGCTCCCTGCAAGGGACATGGAAACGGGCGCGGCTGCGGCAGCTGCGCCCGTTTCCGAAACACGCAACCGCGCCGCGTTAGCGGCGCTGCCGAAGGCGCGGGCCCGAAGCAGATGCTTCGGGCCCGCCATGGTATCCGGTGGCGCCGCTGGCGCGGCGCGGTGGCGTCCGGCGCGGTTGTCAGTTCACCGCCGCCAGGCCTGCGTCCAGGGCAGAGAGGATGGTTGCCGCCTCAGCCTCGCTCAGCACCAGCGGCGGTGACAGGATGATGTTGGGGCCGGAGACCCGCACCATCGCGCCGGCCTTATAGGCGGCTTCCTGCAGTATGCCGGTGGTTTTCTTGTCAGCCGGAGCCTTGGTGCTGCGGTCAGCGACCAGCTCCAGCGCGCTCATCAACCCATGGCCGCCGCGGACATCGCCGATCAGCTCGTATTTCTGCTGCAGCTCCAGCAAACCCCGGTGGAGCTGAGTGCCGCGGGCGGCGGCATTTTCGGGCACGTTCAGGCGCAGGGTTTCTTCCAGGCAAGCCAGCGCTGCTGCAGCGCCTACGGGATGGCCGGAGTAAGTGTAGCCGTGGCCGATGGCGGCCTTTCCGCTGGTGTCCTTTTCGAAGGTCTCCGTCATGTGGTCCGCGATCATCACGGCACCAAAAGGGAAGTAACCATTGGTGATCGCCTTGGCCGTCGCCATCATGTCGGGCTGCACGCCCCAGTGGCGCGAACCGGTCCAGGAACCGGTGCGGCCAAAGGCGGTAATGACCTCATCTGCGATCAGCAGGATGCCGTTTCGCGAACAGATCTCGCGCACGCCCGGCATAAAGCTGGAATGTGGCGGGATCACCCCGCCGGCGCCCAGGACCGGCTCCATGATGAAGGCCGCGATGGTGCCGGCGCCCTGGAAGGCAATCTCATCCTCCAGCGCCTGCAGGCAGAGCTGCGCGAGGCGTTCGGGGTCGGTCTCATTGAACGGATTGCGGTATGTATAGGGTGCGGGGAGCTGGAAGCAGCCGGGCAGCAACGGTTCGTACTGGGTGCGGAAATTTGCATTGCCGTTCACCGAGGCGCCGCCCATGTGGGTGCCGTGATAGCCCTTTTTCAGGCTCAGGAACTTTGTGCGCCCGGCCTCGCCGCGGATTTTGTGGTACTGGCGGGCCAGCCGCAAGGCGGTCTCGACCGAATCCGAGCCGCCGGATGTGAAGAAGGCGCGGGTGAGGCCATCGGGGGCGAAGAACTTGCGCAGTTCCTCGGCCAGCTGGATTACCTGGTCATTGGTGGTGCCGCGGAATGTGGAGTAATAAGGCAGCACGTCCAGCTGCGCAGCAATCGCGTCCTTGACCGGCTGGCAGGAGAAACCAAGGTTCACGTTCCACAGGCCGCCGACCGCATCCACTACCTCATGCCCGTCGATATCGGTGATCTTCACCCCTTGGGCCGAGGTGATGATGGCAGGCGGGTTGGCCAGGCTGTCGCCGGGATGCGCCATCGGGTGCCAGAGGGATCTGGCGTTGTGCTCTTTCAGGAAGTTGGAGTCTTTCATGGGGTCAGCTCCTGGATGCGGCCCGCGCCGGGGCCGGAGAGGGGAAATCAGGCGGTGCGTTGCTGCGGAAAATCCGCAGGCGGCGAGCCGCCGATGCGATGGGTGAGAGTGACGCCCGCGCGGCGCAGAGCTGCGAGAATCCGTTGTTTTTGTTCCGGGGTCATGCGGGAAACCGGCGCGGCCACAGCGAGCGCGCCGATCACTTGGCGGTCGGGGCCAAAGACCGGCACCGCGTGGGAATGCACATCCGCCTCGAACCCGCCGATGGATTGGGCCATTCCGGTGCTGCGGACTTCTGCCAGCTGGGTGCGGATCTCCTGCGGATCGGTGATCGTGTCACATGTGTGGGCCTGCAACGGCTGTGCCAGTGCCGCGTCAGCAAAGCAGGGGTCGGCATAGGCCAGCACCGCCATGCCGGAACTGGTGCCGTGAAAGGTCAGCACTTCGGCGTCCTCCATCATCACTCTGGTTGCGTGGCGCGGGGAATAAGCATGCGACAGCGAATTCAGCTGGCTTCCCTGCAATAGCGACAGGTGGGTGGTTTCGCCGGTCTCGTCGCTCAGATCGCGCAGCACACGGCGCGAGACCGAAAGTATCGGAACCGCCGCCTCGCGCAGGGCAGCCAGGCGCAGAACCTGGGGCCCAAGACGGTACATGCGGTCGCCATCAGTCTGTTCGACAAAACCTGATTCCTGCAGCTCGCTCATCAGCCGGAAGACAGTGGCCTTGTTCATGCCGGACAGGCGAGTGAGGTCGCTGAGCCCGATTCCGGTCCGGCCGTGATTGAAATATGTCAGTAATGACAAGGCTTTGGATACCGTTCCCATGGGCCTGTCCGTTCTCCCTGTTCGGTCTTGGCAGGTGGTGCCTTTGGAAAAAGACGCACCTTTGATGCAATTTTGTTGACAGATAAGCGGGCTGCCTGTCAATCTAAATTCAAACCAACGGTTCGAATAATGAACCATCGGCGGAGGCCGGTAAGGAAACTGGCGGAGGCCGGTAAGGAAACTGGGAGGAAAACGATGAAACTCAAAACCCTTATGAAAGGTGCAGCCGCAGCAGCGGCGCTGGGGCTGAGCGCGGTTGCCGCGCAGGCCGAGTATCCGGAGAAGCCGGTGAATTTCATCGTGCCCTGGCCGCCGGGTGATCTGGAGGACGTGCTGACGCGGATGATCGCCGAGGATTTTCAGGCCGAATACGGTGTTGCGGCAGCGGTGGTGAACAAGCCGGGCGGCGGCGGCGGGCCGTTCCCTGGCGCCATTGAAGTCGCCAATGCGCCAAGCGACGGCTACACTGTCGGCTCCTTTGTGATCGGTGTGCCGGTGATGGGCCACCAGATCGACATCCCGCCGCTGACGCCCGAGAAATTCGACCCATTGGGGATTTTCCTGACCTATCCCTTTGTGATCGCCACCTCCGGCGATGCGCCCTACAGCACGATGGAAGAGCTGGCGGCCTATGCCAAGGAAAACGACGTGGCGCTGGGCCATTTCGGCGATGTGCTGACCCCGACCCAAGTGACCAAGGCCTATGCCAAGAACGCTGGTTTCGAGTGGGGCTCGGATGCAGCTTTTGATGCGCTGGACTGCAATACGCTGGCTTCGGGCGATGCGGATGTGATCAACACCACGTTGCAGCTGGTGCTGCCCTGCCTGGATCAGGTCAAGGTGCTGGTCGCGATCACGGACGAACGCATCCCGCTGGCTCCCGACGCGCCCACCATCGGCGAGCTGGACGAAAGCCTGAACATCGCGCTGTGGAACGGTCTTTTCGTGACCAAGGACACCCCGCAGGATGTGCGCGACAAAATCATTGCGGTTGCGGAAAAGGCCGTGATGAGCGAGCGCGCCCAGAATGTTGCCAAGGAAACCGGCGCGCTGGTCTATTGGCAGGGCGCTGATGACAGCGCGGCACGGGTGTCAAACGACATCAGCACCATGGCCCGCATCAGCGGCCTGCTGTCGGAGTAATCCTCCCCTCCGCATCGGGGTCTTGAGGGATCCCGGTGCCTTTTCAAATCGCGCGGACAATGAACAACTCAAATGCCTTCGGAACGTGAACACCGCTTTGCCGGACCGCGGCGCGGACAGCTGGTTTTTGCCCTGTTTCTGGTGGCGGCGGCGCTGCTGCTGCTGGCTCTGATTGGGGATCAGACCGCTTGGGTCAGTAAAGCCAAGCTGTTCGCCCAGCCGCGGTTCTGGCCCGCTGTCGCGGTTGGCGGCATGGTGCTGATGGGCGGCTTGCATCTGTACAAACTGCCCTGGCGGCGGGTCAGCCGATATGACCTGCGGGAGGTCAGACGCTGGGCACAGGTGCTGGAGTTTGCCGGCTGGTTCATGGGCTATGTGCTGCTGGTGCCGATCATTGGCTATCTGCCCGTGACTCTGGCTTTCATGCCGCTTCTCAGCTGGCGGATGGGCTATCGCAGCCGCTTCATGCTGTGGATCAGCGCGGCTTTTGCCGTCGCTGTGGTGGTGCTGTTCAAGGCCGTCCTGTCGGTCAAGATTCCGGGGGCGATGCTATATGAGTATCTGCCGGGACCAGTCCGCAGTTTCTTCATTCTCTATCTCTAGGCGCCTCATATGGATCTGATCTTTTCCGCCATAGAAATCCTGATGCGCTGGGACGTGGCGCTGGCGTTGCTGGCGGGTTCTGTCGGAGGCGTGCTGATCGGCGCCATTCCCGGTGTCGGACCGGCGGTTGCCATTGCGATCCTGCTGCCCGCGACGTTCTCGATGGATCCGATTGTGGGCCTGACGGTGCTGCTGGGGATTTACGGCTCCTCCATGTACGGCGGCGCCATTCCGGCGATCCTGATCAATACGCCTGGCACCGCGGTCAACGCGCTGACCACCTATGACGGCTATCCGATGACGGCGCGGGGCGAGCCGCAGCGGGCATTGAGCCTTGCCTATTCCGCCAGCTTCTTTGGCGGCATCTTCTCGGTCATCTGTCTGATCCTGTTTGCCCCGGTGCTGGCCAGGATCGCACCGATGTTCGGCTCGCGCGAGATATTCCTGGCGGCTCTTCTTGGCCTGATCCTGGTTGTGGTTGCCCATCGCGGCCAGGCGCTGATTGCCGGTGCCTTGGCCTGTTTCGGGATCTTTTTGCAGACCATCGGGCTGGAGCCGGTGAAATACACCCAGCGCTACACATTCGGGCAGGATTTCCTGGGCGGCGGCATCAACCTGATCGTGGTGGTGCTGGGGCTGTTTGCCATCTCGCAGGCCTTTGTGCTGCTGACGGACGAGGACGAGAAGGTCCGCATGACCCGCCTGCGCGGCGGCATGTTCCAGGGCCTGCGCGAACTGACGCGCCATCCGCGTGTCGCAGGGGTTTCGGCCACCTTCGGCGTGCTGATGGGCATGGTTCCCGGCGTCGGCGAATTCACTGCCCAGTTCATGTCATACACCTATGCGCAGAAAACTTCGAAACGGCCGCAGGACTTTGGTAACGGCTCCTCCGAGGGGCTGATCGCGGCGGAGACCGCCAACAATGCGGTGCCGGCCGCCGCCATGGTGCCGCTCCTGGCGCTGGGCATTCCAGGTGAGGCGCTGACGGCGATGATGCTGTCGGTCTTTTATGTGCACAACGTGGTGCCGGGGCCGGGACTGTTTCAGAACGACATGGATTTTGTGGTGGCACTGTACCTCGCGCTGCTGGTGCTGAATGTGCTGGTGCTGCTGTTCTTGCTGTTTGCTACCAAGTCGCTGATCCAGGTGGTGCGCATCCCCAACCGGTTTTTGGGCGTCTGCATCCTGACGCTTAGCTTTGTCGGGGTCTATTCCTTGCGCAATTCCGCCACCGACTGCGTGATGGCGGCGGCGTTTGGTATCCTTGGCTATGTGCTGAAACGCCTGTCGCTGCCTGCGGTGCCGATCATCCTGGGAATGGTCCTGGGCGGCATTATGGAAGTGAAACTGCGCGCCGCAATGGCGCGGGTAAAAGAACCCTTTGATTTCATTGACCGCCCGGTGGCGTTCATCCTGTTTCTACTCATTATCATCGTTCTGGCGGTCCACATCCTGCGGGTGCTGAAGGACCATAAGGAACTGAAGGAGGCCGAATGGCAGACCAACAGCGCATCGACAAGCTTCGGCAGCTTGATGTGGCGCCGCAAAAACTCTTTCTTGAAGGATCATGGCAAGCGGGTTCGGGCCAGACACTCGAAGTTGCTTCGCCGGTTGACGGATCTGTTCTGACCACGCTGCAGGGCGCCTCTGCAACAGATGTTGAAAACGCTGTGGCTTCGGCGCGGCGGGCATTCGACGACCGCCGCTGGGCGGGACAGTCCCCCGCCGCACGAAAAAAAGTACTGCATAGGATTGCAGACCGGATAGACGCCGAGGCGGTTGAGCTGGCGGTGCTGGGCGTGCGCGACAACGGCACCGAGTTCAACATGGCCTTGAAGGCTGAACCGGGATCGGCGGCGGGCACGTTCCGCTATTTTGCCGAGGCGCTGGATAAGGTCGCCGGGGAGGTCGCGCCGACCGCGCCGGATGTGCTGGGGCTGGTGCAGCGGATGCCGGTTGGCGTGGTGGGCGCCATCGTGCCCTGGAACTTCCCGCTGATGATTGGTGCGTGGAAGCTGGCGCCGGCGCTGGCGATGGGCAATTCGGTGGTGCTGAAACCGGCTGAAACCGCCTCGCTGACGCTGCTGCGGCTGGCAGAGATCTGCTCGGAAAGCGGGTTGCCGGATGGGGTGCTGAACGTAGTGACTGGTGCAGGTGCTGAAACCGGCGCGGCGCTGGCCGCCTCGATGGATGTCGATGTGCTGGCATTCACCGGTTCAGGCGCCACTGGACGCAAACTGCTGGAGGCCTCGGCGCGTTCCAACCTCAAACGCTGCTATCTGGAGCTGGGCGGCAAGTCCCCGAATATCGTCTTTGCGGATGCGCCGGATCTGGCCAAGGCGGCCAAAGTGTCTGCCGCTGGCATCTTTCGCAATTCCGGGCAGGTTTGTATCGCGGGCTCCCGCCTGCTGGTCGAGGCCTCGGTTCACGACGCGTTTGTCGAAATGCTGCAGGCCGAGGCCGAAGCCCTGCGGGTGGGCGATCCGCTGGACCTCAGCAGCCAAGTCGGGGCGGTGAATTCGGAAGACCAGCTGCGCCGCAACCTGTCTTTCATGGACATGGCGCGGTCCGAGGGCGGACAGGTGGTGACCGGTGGCGTGCGCATTCTGGAAGACACCGGCGGCACCTATATGTCGCCGGCGATCGTCACCCAAGTGGCGCAGGACCACGCGCTGTTCCAGCGCGAGGTGTTTGGGCCGGTACTGGCGGTCACCAAATTCGAAACCGAGGAGGAGGCGCTGAGCTTGGCCAATGCCACATCCTATGGCTTGGCGGCTGGGGTCTGGACGGAAAATCTGTCCCGGGCGCACCGGATGGTCGCAGGTATCCGTGCCGGGGTGGTGCATGTGAACACCTATGGCGGCTCTGACAATACGGTGCCGCTGGGCGGTGTCGGCCAGTCCGGCAACGGCCATGACAAGTCGCTGCATGCACTGGACAAATACACTGACCTGAAAACCGCGTGGATACAGCTGTGATGCAGGTTTTGCAGCGGCAAAACCCGCAGCCTCCGGCGGGAGTATTTGGGGAAAGATGAAGGGGCGGCCTGGCTGCAGAGCGCAGGCCAAGGGGAGGACGGTATATGACGGTCAAAACGATTCTGGTTGCCGGGACATATGACACCAAGGATGATGAGCTTGGCTACCTGGCGCAGGTGATCCGCGGGCAGGGCGGCAAGGTTCTGACCATGGATGTCAGCGTGCTGGGGGATCCCGGCCAGCCAGCGGATGTCAGCAAGCATGAAGTGGCAGAGGCCGGCGGCAGCACTATCCGGGCGGCGATCGGCACTGGCGATGAAAACAGTGCCATGCAGATCATGGGTGCAGGTGCCGCGGCCCTGGCGCTGGAGCTGTACCGGCAGGGGCGCATTGACGGGGTGATTGTGCTAGGCGGCACCATGGGCACTGATCTGGCGCTGGATATATGTGCGGCGCTGCCCGTGGGCGTGCCCAAATACATCGTCTCAACTGTCGCATTTTCCCCCTTGATGCCGCCTGAGCGGATCCCGGCGGATGTGCAGATGATCCTCTGGGCGGGCGGTCTGTTTGGGTTGAACACGATCTGCAAGGCGTCCCTGTCGCAGGCCGCAGGCGCGGTTCTGGGCGCGGCGCGGTCGGTGGAGCCGCCAAAACGGGACAGGCCGTTGATCGGCATGACGTCGTTTGGCAAGACTGTGCTGCGTTACATGGTGGCGCTGAAACCAGCGCTGGAAGCGCGCGGGTTTGAGGTTGCGGTGTTTCACGCAACCGGCATGGGCGGGCGGGCGTTTGAAAGCCTGGCCGCTGAGGGCGCCTTTGCTGCGGTGATGGATTTCGCGCCGCAGGAAGTGTCGAACCACTTGTTCGGCGGGCTGTCGGCGGGAGCGGACCGGATGACCAATGCCGGGCGTTCAGGCACGCCGCAGCTGGTGGCGCCGGGCTGTTATGACCTGGTGGATTTTGTCGGCTGGCAGGAGACGCCCGTGCAGTTGAAGGGGCGGGAAACACATGCCCACAACCGGCTGCTCACCTCCGCGATGCTGGATGCTGCCGAGCGGCGCCAGGTTGCGCAGGCGATTTGCGGCAAACTGGCCACTGCAGAGGCGCCGGTGGCGGTTCTGCTGCCTGCGGGCGGTTGCAACGAGTGGGACCGCCCCGGCGCTCCTTTGCATGACGGAGAAGGGCTGGCGGCATTTTGCGATGAAATGCGTGCCTCCTGCCCGGAAAATGCGGTGCTGCATGATCTGGACTGCCATATCAATGATGCTGCGTTTTCCGGCAAGGCTTTGGAAATTCTGGACGGCTGGATTTCCAGCGGTGTGGTGAAGACTGGCTGAACAGCGAATCCCCTTGAACTCTTGGCTGTGCCTCTTGGCGGGGAGTTTCAAATAGCTTCCAATTGGCCGATATTCTGTTACGTAATGGGCGGCATGTCCGGCTTTACCCGCGCCCGGGCGTTTCAGACGCGGGGTTTGCAGGCCATTGGCGGCCATTGGGGCTTGGCGCCGGTTTGGCTGCCGTGCCTAATCGGATGAGAGCCGGGCGCAGCTGCTGCCGCACCGGGAAAAAGAGGATGACCGGATGAGTGAAACCATAGCGTATGAGCGTGTAGGCGATGTTGCTGTTCTGAAGGCGCAGAATCCGCCAGTGAACGCGCTGGGTGCTGAGGTGCGCAAAGGGTTGCTGGCCGGGATCGAACGCGCGGAACAGGACGGTGCCAAGGCGGTACTGATCTATGGCGAGGGCCGGACCTATTTTGCCGGTGCCGACATCCGTGAATTCGGCAGGCCGCCGCAGGAACCGCAGCTGCCCGGCCTTTGCAGCCGGATCGAGGCCTCGCCGCTGATTGTGGTGTCCGCGATGCATGGCACGGCACTGGGCGGCGGGCTGGAGGTGGCCTTGTCCTCGCATTACCGGATTGCGGTGCCGTCGGCCAGGATGGGCCTGCCTGAGGTCAACCTGGGCATTCTGCCCGGTGCAGGCGGCACCCAGCGGCTGCCGCGTTTGGCCGGAACCGAAGCGGCTCTGGAGATGATCACCAGCGGCCGTCATTTCGGCGCCGCGGAGGCGCTGGAAAAAGGCATTATCGACAAAATCGAAGAGGGGGATCCGCGCGGGATCGGCCTGGTTTATGTGCAAGAGCTGCTGGAGCAGAGCGCCCCGCGCCGGGCCGTTGGGGAAATGCCCGCGCCGGAAGCGGTGGACTTTGATGCGGCCTATGCAGCCACGCTGAAAAAGGGGCGCGGCCAGCTGTCGCCGGCCACGGCTGTGTGCGCGGTACAGGCGGCGGCTGAGGCGGAGAGTTTTGCGGCGGGCCTCAAGCGCGAGCGTGCGCTGTTCATGGAGCTGATGGGCTCTGATCAGCGGCAGGGGTTGATCCATGCTTTCTTCTCGGAACGCGCGGTCAGCAAACTGCCGGAGCTGGAGGGCATTGCGCCGCGCGAGGTGGCCTTGATGGGGGTGATCGGCGGCGGCACCATGGGGGCGGGAATCGCCACGGCAGCGCTGCTGGCGGATTTGCCGGTGGTGCTGATAGAGATGACCGATGACGCTACGGCTGCGGCACGCGGCCGGATTGAAGGCAACCTGAAAGGGGCCTTGAAGCGCGGCAAGATCACCGAGGCGCAGTATGACCGGCTGACCGGCGAGGCGCTGACTGTGGCGACGGATTATGCTGCGCTGGCGCAAGCGGATCTGGTGGTCGAAGCGGTGTTTGAGGACATGGGTGTCAAGCGCGAGGTATTTGGCAAGCTGGATGCCATTTGCAAACCGGGCGCGGTGCTGGCGACAAACACGTCTTATCTGGATGTGGATCAGATTGCCGCCTCGACCTCCCGGCCGCAGGATGTGATCGGGCTGCATTTCTTCTCGCCTGCGCATGTGATGAAGCTGCTGGAAGTTGTGGTGGCAAAGGATACTGCGCCAGAGGTGCTGGCGACTGGTTTTGCCCTTGGCAAGAGGCTGAAGAAGGTCGCGGTGCGCTCGGGCATCTGCGACGGGTTCATCGGCAACCGGATCATGAACGCCTACCGCAAAGCGGCGGAATATCTGGTGCTGGATGGTGCCTCGCCTTATCAGGTGGACGCGGTTGTGACCGGTTTCGGCTTTCCCATGGGGCCGTTTGCGATGGGCGATCTGGCCGGGCTGGACATTAACTGGGCCGCCCGCAAGCGCCGCGCCCCGACCCGCGATCCGCGTGAACGGGTGCCGCGATTCTACGAAATGCTCTGCGAGGGCGGCGATTTCGGCCAGAAGACCGGTAAAGGCTTCTATATCTACGAGGATGGCACGCGCGGCGGCGTTCCGAACCCGGAAGTGGCCGGGCTGATTGCCCGGGATCAGGAAGAGCAGGGTGTCACCCCGCGGGATTTCCCGGACGCGGAGGTTTTGCGGCGCTACATGTGCGCCATGGTCAACGAGGCCGCCAAGGTGGTGGGCGAGGGCATTGCCCGCCGTCCGCTGGATGTGGATATGGTGATGCTGTTCGGCTACGGCTTCCCGCGCTTCTGGGGCGGGCCGCTGAAATGGGCGGATCTGCAAGGGCTGGATGGGATCCTGGCGGATATCCGGGCCTATGCGGCAGAGGATAATTTCTTCTGGCAGCCCGCGCCGCTGCTGGAGCAGCTGGTGGCGGAGGGCAAGTCCTTCGACTCACTGAACAAAGGCGGCTGAATAGGCAGGCGGGCGCCCTTCCGGCCCGTCGAGGGCCATCAGGGCGCGGCCCGGCTGTGCCGGGCTGGACGCGCAAACGCTGGCCGTATCACGAAAAAGCGCCGCGCGGAACGCGCGGCGCTTGGCCCAACAAGAGCGGCGCATCTTTAATGCGCCCGGCGATTGACGGGAGAATCTCAGTGCGTTTTAGGTCCAGGTGCCTTCGGTGGCAGTACGGATCTTGCGGATGTTTTCGCCGTAAACCGTGGGGTCGTTGACCGAACCGCCTTTGAATACGGCAGAGCCTGCCACCAGCACGTCGGCGCCGGCCTCAGTGACCAGCGGCGCGGTGACAGGGTCCACTCCGCCGTCGATTTCGATATGCACCGGGCGGTCGCCGATCATCGAACGCAGGCTGCGGATCTTGGCGGTCATGTCGATGAACTTCTGGCCGCCAAAGCCGGGGTTCACGGTCATAACACAGACCAGATCGGTCAGGTCCAGAAGATGCGCCACCGCTTCCGCCGGGGTGCCGGGGTTCAATGCGACGCCTGCCTTCATTCCGGCCCCGCGGATTGCCTGCAAGGTGCGGTGGATGTGCGGTCCGGCCTCGATATGGGCCGTTAGCACGTCGGCGCCGGCATCGGCATAGGCGTCGATATAGGGATCAACCGGCGCGATCATCAGGTGCACGTCCATCACTGTCTTCACATGCGGGCGGAATGCCTTCACCGCTTGCGGACCAAAGGTGAGGTTCGGCACGAAATGCCCGTCCATCACATCCACATGCACCCAATCGGCACCCTGGGCTTCGATGGCCCGGATCTCCTGGCCGAAATTGGCGAAATCGGCAGAGAGGATCGAGGGCGCGATCTTGATCTTGCGGTCAAAGGACATCTGGCAGCTTCCTTTTGCAAAGGGAATTGAGGAGTCGAAGGCCGTATAGACCGTCCCGGCCCCTGTGGACAGGGGCAGAATGCGCAGCAGGCCCGTAACTCTGTGCTGCACGCCCACGGGTTGCGCGGCCCGGCGTTACAAAACTTTCACGGCAGCGACACATGAGGTTTGAGCAAGCGCATTAGGCAGGTCCCGAACGAAGAGGGAGCGCCCCGGTGCTGCGCATTGACAAACTGACAAAACGGTTCGGCGGCAAGATTGCGGTGGATACCGCCACGCTGGACATCGACAAGCCCTGCATGATCGGCATTATCGGCCGCTCCGGTGCAGGCAAATCCACGCTTTTGCGGATGCTCAACCGGCTGGAAGACGCCAGTGACGGGCGCATTCTGTTTCAGGGCCGTGAAATCACAGGCCTGAACGGCAAGGACAAGCGGGCCTGGCAATCGGACTGCGCGATGATCTTTCAGCAGTTTAACCTGGTGCCGCGGATGGATGTGGTTTCCAACGTGCTGCACGGCACGTTGAACCGGCGTAACGTGATGGCGACGCTGTTCAACCTCTACCCGATGGCGGATATTCACACGGCGATTGATATCCTGGACCGTCTCGGTATTGCCGAACACGCCGCCAAGCGCGCCGAGGCGCTGTCGGGCGGTCAGCAGCAGCGGGTGGCGATTGCCCGGGCGCTGATGCAGGATCCGAAGATCATTCTGGCGGATGAGCCGATTGCCTCGCTTGACCCGATGAACGCCCAGACCGTGATGGAGGCGCTGCGCCGTATTCACGAGGAAGACGGCCGCACGGTGATTGCTAACCTGCACACGCTGGATACTGCGCGCCGCTACTGCGACCGGGTTGTCGGAATGCGTGACGGGCGCATCGTCTTTGACGGGCTGCCCGCGCAGCTGACCACCGGCGTTGCCCGCGAGATTTACGGCGCCGGGGATGAGTTTTCCGAGGCAGCAACCTCAACCGAGATTGAAACACTGGAAAAGACGGACGCGATGCGCGCCGCCATTCCTGCCGAATAACCCCTGATTTGTTTTCATCGACCCCGGGGGGCTGCTCCCCGGGACGTGACCAACCGGAGAGACTTGAGATGAAGAAACTGATTGCTGCCGTTCTGGCAACCACCGGGCTGACTGCCCCCGTTGCAGCGGAGGAAATCAAAGAGTTCCGCATCGGCATCCTGGGCGGCGAGAACGCACAGGACCGTCTGAGCAAGCAGGAATGCCTGCGCGAGAAGACCGAGGAACTGTTGGGTGTCGAAACAAAACTGTTTGCACCTGCCGATTATAATGGTGTGATCCAGGGCCTGCTGGGCGGCACCATCGACATGGCCTGGCTGGGCGCGTCGGGCTATGCCAAGACCTATCTGTCCAACCCCGAAGCGGTTGAACCGGTTCTGGTCAAGGTCAATGCGGACGGCGGTTTTGGCTACTATTCGGTTGGTTTTGCGCGCAAGGACAGCGGCGTTGCTTCGCTGGAAGACTTGAAGGGCAAGACGTTTGGCTTTGGCGATCCGAACTCCACCTCGGGCTATCTGATCCCGTCGATTGAAATCCCGCAAGTGACGGGTGCCACCATGGAAACGGGCGACTATTTTGGCGAAGTGAAATTCACTGGCGGCCATGAACAGACCATTGTTGCTGTGGCCAATGGCGACGTTGCTGGCGGTGTCAGCTGGGCCGATGGGCTTGGCGAATGGGAAGACGGCTACAACTCCGGCGCTCTGCGCCGTGCGGTGGATGCGGGCCTGGTGGACATGAACGATCTGGTTGAGATCTGGAAATCCGCGCCGATCCCGGAAGGCCCGTTTGTGCTGCGCAGCGAATTGCCTGCGGACGTGAAGGTCAGGATGACCGGCCTGCTGGCCTCGATGAACTCGATCGATCCGGATTGCATGTACAATGTGCTGGGCGGTGAATCGAAAGGTTTGATGCCGATCACCCATGACGCCTACGAGGTGATCATCGAAGCCCGTAAATTGAAATCCCAGTAATTTCAGTACCGTACCTTTGATACTGTGCTCTGCGGGGGGTCGGGCCTGGCTCGGAACCCCGCAATTTCCTTGATGGCACGTGAAAATTGCCACCACTTCAAGACCAGGACCCCTACATGGCAGATCTCACAGCCGCCCGGCCGGGCATCGAGGACATCCGGCAGCAATACACTGCTCATACCCAGCGCAAGCGGCTGTACGGCGGCATTCTGCTGGCCGTTTTTGTGGCGCTGATGGCTGCAGGTTTTCGCACCGCCGATGCGCGTAATGCAGGCTCCTTTGCTGATGGGTTCACCCGCGTTTTCGACTACCCGGCCGAGGTTCTGACAGAGGCGTCCCAGAAGGCCGCCCAGCTGCCGGGCCATGTGGCGCATTTCTTCCCGGCCTTGGTAGAGACGCTGAATATCGCCGCGGCATCTACACTGGTGGGCGCGGTGTTCGGAACCCTGCTGTCGCTCTTGGCAACCCGCGGCATGGCGCCGTGGCCGGCGCTGACCCCGCTGTTCCGCCGCATCAGCGATATTTGCCGCGCTGTCCCGGAAATCGTTATTGCGCTGGTGCTGATCTTTGTCCTTGGCGGCGGGCCGGTGCCTGCGATGATCGCCATTGCCATCCACACCGCCGGTGCGCTGGGCAAGCTGTTCTCCGAGGTGAACGAGAACGCCTCTTTGAAACCAGTGGAAGGTCTGTCATCGGTCGGCGCCACCTGGGCGCAGCGGATGGCGCTGGGGGTGATCCCGCAGGTCGGGCCGAACTACGTCAGCTACGCGCTGCTGCGGTTTGAGATCAATATCCGGGCCTCGGCCATTCTCGGTTTTGTCGGCGCGGGCGGCATCGGCTACGAGCTGAAGAACGCAATGTCCTGGGGGCAGGGGCGTTATGACGAGGCCGCCGCGATTTTCCTGCTGCTGTTCATCACCATCGTTGCCGTTGACCAATTGTCCGGCCTGCTGCGCGACCGTCTGACCCATGGAGCGAAAGCATGACCACTTTCGATACCACTCTCACCCCGGCAGAGCTGAAGCTGGATATCTCAAGGCTGTTCCTGAAGAAGCGGCTGCTGGGCTTCGCACTGCCCGCCGCGGTGCTGGTCTATCTGGCCTATGTCTTTGTGGCTTTTGATGTTTTTGGATTGTGGGAGAAAGCGAGCCTTAAGAACGCCAGAACCCTGGTCAGCGACAGCTACAGCTACAAGACCCATGTGACCCGCGACAACCGCAACGGCGCTGTTTCGGTGTCAATCGAAGGGGAGCGCAAGGGCGCCTATCCCGATGGCTCTGCACCGGATTGGGTGGCCCTGGGCGACACCACAGTGATTGATCTGGAGGACGGCCATACCGTCACCTTCGGCCCGGAGATCATCGAGTACAAAATCCCCGGCTATGGCAGCGTGCGCGCCACCCCCAGCCGCAGCGCAGGTGTGCAGGCAGAACTGCCGCCGGGCGAAGTTCCGGAGTGGATCAGCGTCTCCAAGAACCGTCTGGCGGTCAATACCGGGGCCGGGCGCCTGACGGTGACCCGCAATCGGGCCGAAGTGTTCCGCTATTTCGCAGGCTGGGAGCTGTTCTTTTTCACCCTCGACAGCCCGTACTACGAGATGGGGGCAGGGGAGCTGCTGCAGCGCGCGGCCACGGGTGAGGCAGGCGCGATTCTCCAGGAGTTCTGGACCAACAAGATGTGGCGCCATCAGGATGTGGCCTGGGCGATTGCGGAAACTTTGCTGATGGCCTTTCTGGGCACTATTGGCGCCGGGATCATCGCGCTGCCGCTGGCCTTTGCTGCCACCCGGAACTTTATGCCGTTCCGGGCGCTGCGCTTTGCCATGCGCCGGTTGTTCGATTTCTTCCGCGGCGTGGACTCGCTGATCTGGACCGTGGTTCTGGCGCGTGCCTTTGGCCCCGGCCCCCTGACCGGTGCGCTGGCGATCCTGGTCACGGATACCGGCACCTTCGGCAAGATCTTCTCAGAAGCGCTGGAAAACGTTGATCAGAAACAGATTGAGGGCGTCGCCTCCACCGGCGCAAAACCGCTGCAGCGCTACCGGTTCGGAGTGATCCCGCAGATCACCCCGGTGCTGCTGAGCCAGCTGCTGTATTTCCTGGAATCCAACACCCGCTCTGCCACCATCATCGGTGCAATCACCGGTGGCGGCATCGGCCTGCTGCTGACCCAGGCGATCATCACCCAGAAAGACTGGGAGGAGGTGGCCTATTATATCACGCTGATCATCCTGATGGTGATGCTGATGGATTGGTTCTCGGGCTGGCTGCGGCGGAAACTGGTCACGGGCGGCAGCGGCCCGGCCAAACGCAAGGCGGCCAAGGCGCAAGAGGGCAGCGGTTTCCTGCTGCCTTGATCCCAGACGTTTCAGAGGAAAAACCATGCCCCGTTTGCAGGCTGAAACCCCGTTCCTTCACCCGGAATGCCAGATCACAGACAGCCGGTTCGGGCGCTATGTGGAGATCGGCGCCGGCAGCCGGGTCGCGAATTCTGCGGTTGGCGACTACAGCTATTGCGACCGCAGTTGCGATATCGCTAATGCGAAAATCGCCAAGTTTGCCAATATCGCCAGTCTTGTCCGGGTCGGCGCGACTGATCATCCGATGGAGAAGGCCTCGCTGCATCATTTCCACTACCGGTCCGGCGACTACTGGGACGATGCGGAACAGGATGCAGAGTGGTTTTCCCGCCGGGCCGGGCGCACGGCCTTTATCGGTCACGACACTTGGATCGGCCATGCCGCAATTATCAAACCGGAGGTGACCATCGGCCATGGTGCGGTTGTAGCCGCGGGCGCTATCGTGACCAAGGATGTGGCGCCCTACACGATAGTAGGAGGTAACACCGCTAAGGTGATCCGCCGCCGCTATACCGAGGTTGTCGCCGGGCAGATGATGGAGCTGGCCTGGTGGGACTGGGACCACGGCACTTTGCGCGCCGCATTGCCGGATTTCCGCACATTGCGGGCGGAGGCGTTCCTGGAAAAATATGCCTGACCCGGCAGGCGGGAAGCTCCCGCCTGTTCCAGCGCATTCATAGAATGCGCCTCACAGTTGGGCGTGGCGCCGCTGCGTGGCGAAAGGGCCTGCCGAGACGCGCTTGAGGGGCAAATCTGCCCTTCAAACGCCTTGTTCATTTTTATGTCTGCCATCCCCGCCTCAAGGGTGAACGGCGCTGCGCGCCGCTGTTTTGCGGCCCCTGGCCCGGGGACGGCAGGATTATGCGGCGCCTGCGTCTACCAGCTGGGTGGCGATATCAAGGAACACTTTGGCCTGGGCGCTGTCGGGCTGCGCTGCCACAATCGGGGTGCCGTTGTCGCCCGCCAGGCGCACGTCCAAGTGCAGCGGCACCTCGCCCAGCAGCGGAACGCCCAGCTTCTTGGCCTCCTGCGCCACGCCGCCATGGCCGAAGACATGTTCCTCGTGGCCGCAGTTCGAGCAGATGTGAGTCGACATGTTCTCAATCATGCCCAGCACCGGCACGTTCATCTTGCGGAACATGTCGATGCCTTTGCGGGCGTCGATCAATGCAACGTCCTGCGGGGTGGAGACCACAATGGAGCCGTCTACATGGGTCTTTTGCGCCAGCGTCATCTGCACATCGCCGGTGCCGGGCGGCAGATCGACGATCAGCACGTCCAGCTCACCCCATTGCACTTGCAGCAGCATCTGTTGCAGCGCGCCCATCAGCATCGGGCCGCGCCAGATCACCGCTTGGTCTTCGCCGGTCATCAGACCCATCGACATCATGGTGACGCCATGGTTGCGTAAGGGAAGGATGGTCTTGCCGTCAGGGCTGGCGGGCCGGCCGCTGACACCCAGCATCTTGGGTTGCGACGGGCCGTAAACATCGGCATCCAGCAGCCCCACCTTGCGCCCCTGCATCGCCAGCGCGCAGGCGATATTGGCCGAGACTGTGGATTTTCCGACCCCGCCCTTGCCGGAGGCAACCGCCAGGATCCGCGCCACCCCCGGAACCTTCTGCGGCGCTGCCTGCTGTTGCGCCTGGGCGGGCTGCTTGGGCTTCAGGTCCGGCGGCGCCTTTTGCGAGTGGGCGGTCAGCATGGCCGAGACCTTCTCTACCCCCGGCAGTTCGGCCACCACGGCGTCAGCCTGATTGCGGACCGGGCCGTAAGCCTCGGACTTGCCGGGGTCGATTTCCAGCACAAAGCGGACGGTGCTGCCTTCGACGGTCACAGCGCGGGCGATGCCAGCGCTGACGATATCACTGCCGCTGACGGGGTCGGCGACAGATTTGAGCGCCTCAAGGACGGTTTCACGGGAGATGGTCACGCCGGTCTTGCTCCTGTAGCTGGTCATGCCTTGCGCCTGTTCTGGCGCAATTCAGCGCGGTATGCCAGCGGTTCGCTGCCCGGAGTTTGATTTGGCGCATCCTGGAGTCAGCTTTTGTGCCAGCTGGCCTTGCCCATCGGGCGGCACGCAGGGCTAGCGGCAGAACGCAGCAGCGCCGCGCGTCAGCGCGGCGCCGGGCCCAACGGGAGGAAGGTACCGGCAGGTGCCGGACGACGGGCGGGAGGCTCCCGTCAACAGGCGTCCGCCGATTGACCCTGTCAGCTGGCCAGGGCGACCTCGGCGGACCTCATCACCTCGCCAATACGGCGGCCGGTGTCCACCATGCGGTTGGAAAAACCCCATTCGTTGTCATACCAGCTGACCACCCGCACCAGCCCTTCGGTGGTGACAGCAGTCTGCGCCGCGGCAAAGCAGCTGGAATGCGGATCGTGGTTGAAATCGACAGAGACCAACGGGTCTTCTTCATACGACAGAATGCCCGCAAGCCCGCTCTCGGCAGCTGTCTTTACTGCGGCATTGACGGCTTCCACGGTGGCGGTGCGTTCCGGCACAAAGCTGAGGTCCACCACGGACACATTCGCGGTGGGCACCCGGATTGCCGAACCTTCCAGCCGCCCCTTCAGATGCGGCAGCACCTCGGAGATCGCCCGGGCCGCTCCGGTGGAGGTGGGGATCATCGACAGCGAGGCCGCGCGGGCGCGGTAGAGATCCGAGTGGCTGGTGTCATGGGTCGGCTGGTCGCCGGTATAGGCGTGGATCGTGGTCATGTAGCCGGTCTTGATGCCAAAGGCGCCGTCCAGCACTTGCGCCAGCGGTGCCAGGCAGTTGGTGGTGCAGGAGGCGTTGGAGACGATCACGTCGTCCGCCGTCAGATCCATGTGGTTGACGCCGAAAACCACAGTGCGGTCGGCATCTTTGCCGGGAGCGGAGATCAGCACCCGCTTGGAGCCGTTTTTCAGATGCCGCGCGGCGTCACCGCGAGCCGTGAACAGTCCGGTGCATTCATAGGCGATATCGACATCCTGCCAGGGCAGCTCTTCCGGGTTGCGGATTGCGCTCAGCCGGATGCTGTGGCGGCCCACGCGGATCAGGTCATCGGCCAGAAACACCGGCGTCTTCAGGCGGCCGTGCACGCTGTCGTATTTCAGAAGATGCACCAGGGTCTCGGGCGGCGACAGGTCGTTGATGGCAACAACTTCGATGTCTTTTTCGCCGCTTTCCAGAAGTGCGCGCAGCACCCCGCGGCCAATCCGTCCAAATCCGTTGATTGCGATTTTCAGTGTCATGCCTCACCTCTGGCTGCTGGGCCGGAATGATTCCGGTAACGATAACGGTTGCGATACCGATAGCGATAACGGTTCTGGAAATCAACCCCCGTGCCGGCAGACCAGCCCTTGCGGCTGCGGGCAAAGTGCTTGACCATGGGCGGATGACCAAGAAACTGCTGCTGAAGGACGTGGCCCATCTGGCCGGCGTCAGCGAGATGACCGCCTCCCGTGCCCTGCGCGGTGCCCCGGATGTGTCCGCCAAAACCAAGGCCAAGGTTGAAGAAATCGCCCGCAGCCACGGCTATGTGCCCAATCGGATTGCCGGCTCTCTGTCCTCGCAATCGGTCAATCTGGTGGCGGTGGTGGTGCCGTCGCTGAACAGCTTTGTTTTCCCGGAGGTGCTTTCGGGCATTTCCGCTGTTCTGAAGGACAGCCAGCTGAAGCCGGTGGTCGGGGTGTCGGGGTATGATCTTGAGGAAGAGGAAGGTGTTATCCGCGAAATGCTCAGCTGGCGCCCCTCCGGTTTGGTCGTCGCAGGGCTGGAGCATACCGAAACGACACGGCGGATGCTGCAGCAGGCGGATTGCCCGGTGGTCGAGGTTATGGATGTGGACGGCGATCCGGTCCGCCATTGCGTCGGCATTTCGCATCTGCAGGCAGGCCGCGACATGGCAGAGCAGATTCTGGCCTGCGGTTACCGCAAGATCGGCTTTATCGGCACCAAGATGCCGCAGGACTTCCGCGCCCGGAAACGCTTTGACGGCTTCACCGACGGTCTGGCCGCCCAGGGTGTCGCTCTGGGTGATATCGAGCATTACGCCGGCGAAAGTGCGATCCAGACCGGCCGCCAGCTGACCGCGCAGATGCTGGCGCGCAACCCGGATCTTGATTGCATCTACTACTCCAGCGACGTGATGAGTGTTGGCGGCTTGATGCATTGCCTGGCTGCAGGCCTATCGGTGCCGGGCGATATTGCGCTGGCCGGTTTCAACAATCTGCAGATCCTGCAGGGCATGCCGCAGCAGCTGGCCACAACGGATGCCTGCCGCCGTGAGATTGGCGAACGTGCCGCGCGGGTCATCCTGCAATCGCGCGAGGCCGGCAGCACGGATAGTCTGGTGTTCGACCGGTTGTGCCCCGCGATTAATCTGGGTGAGACGCTCTAACAGCCTCCCGGCAGCTGAAACCGGCGGCGTTTCCGCGATCCGGGGCTGGGCACGGTTGATTTTGGCGCTTTCCTGTGGCTTTGCGGTCCGCCATGGGGCAGCCTGTAGGCAGCCAGTTCAGTCCAGCCAACCGGAGAAGGAGCCGAGATGCCCCAGTACAACGACATGTTCGAACTGTCCGTTACAGATATGGAGCTGATAGAGACCGCCCTGCAAGCCACAAGGGACACCCTGTCAGAGGCCCAACCGGCAGCGGGCAGCAGCGAGGACGAAACGCTGCGCCGTGTGCACGAGCTTTTGGGCCGGCTGCACAATCAGAAAATCTTCTACTACCCCAAAGACAAGGTCTACGTCAGCGGCTGACGCTGTAGCGGAACGAAACAGCGCTCCCCGCCGGGCGGAGAGCGCTGAAACCTGGCGAAATGCCGTTGTTTACAATGCTGCCTTGAACAGCTGGGTGAGGTTCTCCTCAGTAAGCTCAATCGGGTTGCCACCGCAGCTGGGGTCGATGATCGCGCCTTTGACCAACTCGGGGATTGCAGCCTCGGTGACGCCCAGATCTGCCAGCTTGCGCGGGATGCCCAGGGAGTCGTTCAGTTCCTGCACAAACGTCCGGAACCCGTCAAAACCGCCCTCGATGCCGAGGTAGGCCGACGCCATGGTGAACCGGTCTGCGATTGCAGGCGCGTTGAACTCCAGCACCGCTGGCATGCAGACCGCGTTGGTGGTGCCGTGGTGGGTGTTGAAGTGCGCTCCGATCGGGTGGCTCATGGCGTGAATGGCGCCCAGCCCCTTCATGAAGGCGGTGGCCCCCATCGCCGCGGCGGACATCATCTGGGCGCGCGCCTCGATATCGGTGCCGTCGGCATAGGCGCGCGGCAGGTAGTCCTTGACCAGCCGCATGCCTTCCAGCGCGATGCCCTGGGACATCGGGTGATAATGGGGGCTGCTGAACGCCTCGACGCAATGGGCAAAGGCATCCAGGCCGGTGCCTGCGGTGATGAACTTGGGCATGCCCACCGTCAGCTCGGGGTCGCAGATCACTACTGCGGGCAGCACCTTGGGGTGGAAGATGATCTTCTTCTGATGGCTGACACTGTCGGTGATCACGCTGGCGCGGCCCACCTCGGATCCGGTGCCTGCGGTGGTCGGTACCGCGATGATCGGCGCGATGGCATCGGCATCGGCGCGGGTCCACCAGTCGCCGATATCCTCAAAATCCCAGACCGGGCGGGTCTGGCCGGCCATAAAGGCAACCATCTTGCCCAGATCCAGGCCTGAGCCGCCGCCGAATGCGATCACGCCGTCGTGACCGCCCGCCTTATAGGCTTCGACACCGGCCTCCAGGTTCTTCTCATTCGGGTTCGGGTCCACGTCCGAGAACATGCCGCGGCCCAGCCCAGCGGCGTCCATGATGTCCAGGGTGCCTTGGGTGACAGGCAGATCGGCCAGCCCCTTGTCGGTGACCAGCAATGGCTTGGTGATGCCGGCAGCGGCGCAGGCATCACCGAGTTCGTTGATCCGGCCGGCGCCGAATTTGATTGCGGTCGGGTAGGACCAGTTTCCGTTAAGGCTCATATCGTGTTCCTTTGATGCAATGGCCCGCCCCGGGGAGGAGACGCCGGGGCGGGCGGGGCCGTCCGTCAGCCGGTCACCTTTTTCAGGTGATAGGACTTGGGACGGGTCAGATTGTGATAGCCGATGACCGACAGCCCGCCGCCGCGGCCGGTGTCCTTGCAGCCGGTCCAGCACAGGCCGGGATCCAGGTAATCGGCCCGGTTCATGAACACCGTGCCGGTCTCGATCCGGTCGCCCACCGCCTGCGCCCGCTCCAGATCGCGGGTCCAAAGCGATGCGGTGAGACCGAAGTTGCTGTCGTTCATCAGCGCAATGGCCTCGTCGTCCGACTGCACCTTCATGATGCCGGCGACGGGGCCAAAGCTTTCCTCGCGCATCACCCGCATATCGTGGGTCACACCGGTCAGGATCTGCGGCGTCAGGTAGGCGCCGCCGTCATCCTCCGGCAAGGTTTCGATATGGGCCACTGCACCTGCCTCCACGGCCTCGGCGATCTGGCTGCGCACCTCATCAGCAAAGCGCACATTGGCCATTGGCCCGATGGTGGTCTCCGCGTCCAACGGGTTGCCCAGCTTGTAGCCTTTGACGATGGCAATCGCCTTCTCCAGGAAGGCATCGTAAAGGCTTTCATGCACATAGATCCGCTCGATGCCGCAGCAGCACTGGCCGGAGTTGAACATGGCGCCGTCGATCAGCGTGTCCACCGCCGCATCAAGATCGGCGTCCTCCATCACATAACCCGGATCCTTGCCGCCCAGCTCAGTGCCGACGCCCACAAAGGTGCCTGCCGCCGCACGTTCCATCGCCTGGCCGCCGCCCACCGAACCGGTGAAGTTCACGAAGTTGAACGCCTTCTCGGCAATCAGCGCCGAAGTGGTGTCATGGTCCAAAAAGACATTCTGGAACACATCCGCGGGCACGCCCGCCGAAGCAAAAGCCTGCGCCATGCGCTCGCCTGCCAGCAGTGTCTGGGTGGCGTGCTTCAGCACTACCGCGTTGCCTGCGATCAGGGCAGGGGCCACAGTGTTGATTGCGGTCATATAGGGGTAGTTCCAGGGCGCCACGACAAGCACGACCCCATGCGGGACACGCTTGATATAGCGTTTGAAGGTGGCGTCCTCGCCAACTTCGATATCGGCCAGCGATTCCATAGCGATCTTGGCCATATGCGAGGCACGCTCGTTAAAGCCGCCGAACTCGCCGCCATAACGCACCGGCCGGCCCATCATATGGGCCAGTTCCGGCACAATCTCATCATTCATCGCGCCAACGGCAGCGACGCCTGCCATCACCAGGCCGACCCGCTCCTGCAGGGGGCGTGCGGCCCAGGCGGTTTGGGCCGCGCGGGCGCGTGCCACCGTGTCAAAAGCTGCCTCGCGCGATAGGGTTTCGCGTTCGGCAAAAACCGATCCGTCGATCGGCGAGATGCACTTCAGTGTCTGGCCCATGCCATCAACTCCATTCCAAGGGGCACTGCCGCCCCTGCTTCTTTCTGGTCAAAAATACCCCGGGGGTCAGGGGGCCGGCCCCCAGCCCACCAGCTCCGGATCACGCCCGCTCGAAGCCGCGGGCAATCTCGTAGTCGGTAACCACGCGGTCAAACTCCTCGATCTCCACCTCGGCGGCGCGTACATAATGGTCGACCACATCGTCGCCAAGGGCGGAACGCAGCATCGCCGAGCCTTTCAGCGCCGCCGCGGCATCGCGCAGTGTGCCCGGTATCATGCCCGTGTCACCTTGGTAGACATCGCCTTTTGACGGGGGCTGCAGTTCCAGCCCTTCTTCGATCCCGGCAATGCCCGCCGCCAGCATGCCCGCCATCGCCAGATAAGGGTTCATGTCAGAGCCCGGAATGCGGCATTCGACCCGGATCGCCTTGGTCCCGTCGCCGCACAGGCGGTAGCCGGCGGTGCGGTTATCCACCGACCAGATGATCCGTGTCGGCGCAAAGGTGCCCTTCATGAAGCGTTTGTAGCTGTTGATATAAGGCGCCATGAAGGCAGTGTAATCGGGCGCGTATTTCAGCAACCCGCCCATGTAGGCCTTCATCAGCGGCGACATGCCCAGCTCATCCGACGGGTCATGAAACGCGGGCTTGCCGTCCTGCCACAGCGACTGATGCACATGGCTGGAAGAGCCGACCTTGTCGTGGCTCCATTTCGGCAGGAAGGTCACCGCATGGCCCTGCTGGTGGGCGATTTCCTTCACTGCGTGTTTGGCGATGGTGTGGTACTCTGCAGTGTCCATCGCTCCGGCGTATTTGATGTTGAGCTCTTCCTGGCCGGTCTCTGCTTCCCCCTTGGAGTTCTCGATCGGCAAGCCCGCGTCCCACAGGTGGTTGCGGATCGGACGCATCACATGCTCTTCACGGGTGGTCTGCAGGATGTTGTAATCCTCGTTGTAGCCCGAGATCGGCGCCAGGTCGCGGAAACCGGACTTACGGATCTCGTCAAAGCTCTTTTCGAACAGGAAAAACTCAAGCTCGGTGGCGCACATGGCGTCATAGCCCATCGCCTTAAGCCGGTTTACTTGGGCTTTCAGAATGGCGCGCGGGGAGTGTGAAACTTCTTCATGCGTGTGGTGATCCAGCACATCGCACAGCACCATCACCGTGCCCTCCAGCCACGGCACCGGGCGCAGGGTCGCCAGATCCGGCTTCATCACATAGTCGCCATAGCCGTTTTCCCAGCTGGTCGAGGCATAGCCATCCGGCGTCGCCATCTCCAGGTCCGTTGCCAGCAAGTAGTTGCAGCAATGGGTCTCTTCCCAGGCTCCGGCAATAAAATGCTTGGCGTGGAAGCGTTTGCCCATCAGCCGCCCTTGCATGTCCACTAGACACACCAGAACCGTGTCGACCAGGCCCGAAGAAACCTGGGATTTCAAATCATCGAAGGAGAGCATGAGCAGCCCTTTGCGTGCTTGGGCCAAAACTTTTCCTCAAAAGTTTTGGCAAATTCCTTGGGTAAGGAATTTGGCCTGCTGCGCGGCAGGCCAAGTTCCGTTTTGTTTGCCCGTCCCTTAGCCGTAGCGGTAGGGGCGGCCCGCCTTTTGCATGTCGGCGTTGTACTTCTTGAAGATCTCGACAACCTTTGCCTTGGTCTCGGACTCGGCCGCGATCTCGTCCCAGAACTTCACTGCGGCGTCTTCGACCTGTGCCCATTCGTCATCCGGAATGGTGGTCAGCTTCATGTCGCTGCCGTTGACGCGCAGGTTGGCTTCACCGCCCCAGTACCACCACTGACGGTAATAGTGCGACTGGTCGCAGCAGACGCGGAACAGGGTCTGAAGATCTTCGGGCAGTTCATTCCAGCGGCCCTGGTTGGCAAAGAACGACCCGGCCCAGGCGCCGGAGATGTTGTTGGTCAGGAAGTAGTCGGTGACCTTTGACCAGCCGACAGTGTAATCTTCGGTGATGCCGGACCAGGCGATCCCGTCCAGTTCGCCGGTCTGCACCGCGACTTCGATGTCTTCCCAGGGCAGGGTGACCGGCACCACGCCGAACTGCGACAGGAAGCGGCCTGCGGTCGGGAAGGTGAAGACGCGCTTGCCCTTCAGATCCGCCAGCGAGTTGATCGGATCCTTGGTGGCAAAGTGGCAGGGGTCCCAGGCGCCGGCCGAGATGTGCTTGACGCCGACCTTGGAATATTCCGCGTCCCAGATCTCGTTCAGGCCATACTGGTTGAACAGCACCGGCACGTCCAGCGAGTAGCGCGAGGCAAAGGGGAAGTAGCCGCCGAACACGGTGACTTCGGTGGGCGAGGCCATCGAGTCATCATCCGATTGCACCGCGTCGATGGTGCCGCGCTGCATGGCGCGGAACAGCTCGCCGGTGGGGACCAGCTGATCGGCGTAGTACAGCTCAATCTGCATCCGGTCGCCGGCGATCTTGTTGAACATGTCGATGGCGGGTTTGATCACATGCTCACCCAGCGCCGCACCGGCATAGGTCTGCATCCGCCATTTGATGGTGGACTGGGCCAGGGCCGGGGTGGCCAGAGGTGCCGCCATGGCGCCAACGCCGGCGGTCTTCAGAAACTTGCGTCTTGTTGTCATTATACTCACTCCTTGTTGAAATATCCGGTCCCTTGGCGGGACTCTTCCTTGGTTATTTTCCGTAGACATAATCCGGCAGCCACAGGGCGATTTGCGGAAAGATCATGATCAGGGCCAGGGCCAGCACCATCACCGCGGCAAAGGGGATGATCGAGACATAGATGTCCTTCAGCCCGATTTCCGGCGGCGCCATCGCCCGCATCAGGAACAGGTTATAGCCGAATGGCGGCGTCATATAGGCGATCTGGGTGGTGATGGTATAAAGCACCCCGTACCAGATCAGATCAAACCCAAGCGCCCCCACCAGCGGCACATAGAGCGGCGCCACGATCACCAGCATTGCGGTGTCATCCAGGAAGGTGCCCATCACGATGAAGCTCAGCTGCATCAGGATCAGGATCATCCAAGGCGACAGCCCCAGCTTGGTGGTGAACAGGTCTTCGATGGCCTTGACCGCGCCGAGGCCGTCAAAGATCGCCCCGAAGGCCAGCGCCGCCAGGATGATCCACATGAACATGCAAGAGATGCCAAGGGTCGAGCGCACCGAAGTCTCAAACACATCCTTGGTCATCCGCCCCTTCAGCACCGCGGCAATAAAGGCGGTCATGGCTCCGATGGCCGAGCTTTCCACCAGTGATGTCCAGCCGTTCACAAACGGCACCATCATCGCGGCAAAGATCGCCAGCGGCAGCACGCCGGAGAACAGCAGGCGGTATTTTTCCTTCATGAACACGTCTTTGTAAAACAGCGCGTTCTTGCGGGTCAGGAAGGACAGCGCGCCCAGGGCCAGCGCCACACCAAGCGCGGCTTTGGCCTCCAACGTGCCGGTCTTGATCAGCAGCGGCACCAGCACCAGCGCGCCCAGCACGATGTAGTTCAAGCGCAGCGGGTGGTCGGTGATTTGCTCGTATTCTGCCAGATCCTCGGGGTGCATGGCCGGACCCAGATCGGGCTGCATGCGGGAGCGGACGTAGATGTAGATGATGAACATGGTGGCCATCAGCAGGCCGGGGATCACACCTGCCAGCCACAGCTGGCCCACCGGCTGGCGTGCGATCATCGCATAAAGGACCAGCACCACCGACGGCGGCACCAGGATCCCAAGCGACGACCCCGCTTGAATGGTGCCTGTCACCAGGATCTTGTCATAGCCGCGGCGCAGCAGTTCCGGCAGCGCAATGGTGGCACCGATTGCCATGCCGGCCACCGACAGGCCGTTCATCGCCGAAATCAGAACCATCAGACCGATGGTGCCAATCGCCAGACCGCCCTTCACCGGACCCATCCACACGTGAAACATCCGGTAGAGGTCATCGGCGATCTTCGATTCAGACAGCACGTAACCCATGAAAATGAACATCGGCAGCGTCAGCAGCGGATACCATTTCATCAGCTTCATCGCCGCGGAGAAGGGGATCTCCACCCCGCCGGTGCCCCACAAGAGCATGCCCGCAACCGCACCGACAAAGCCGATGGCGCCAAACACTCGCTGGCCGGTCATCAGCATCAGCATCATGCCGGCAAACATGACGATAGCAATCCATTCGTAGGACATCAGATTTCAACTCCGCGCAGGCGTCCGATATCCCGGAACAATTCGGCAAGGCATTGCAGCAGCATCAGAAAGACACCGAAGCAGAGGATGGTTTTGACGGGCCACAGGAAGGGGCGCCAGGCGGTGGAACTGCGCTCGAGATAGCCGAGCTTTTCACCAGCAGCGGCAGGGCCTTCACTCAGCAGCGTCTTCAGCAGGTCCCAGAAGAACTGCACAGGCTCCAGCCCGAAGTATCCCAGCGAATAGGCCGTAGAACTCAGCGCGCCGTACATCAGGATCATCAGGTAGCTGATCAGGAACAGCACAGTGAAAGCATCAACCAGCGCCTTGGTTTTTGTTGACCAGCCGCCATAAAACAGATCCATCCGCACGTTTGATCCCATCTGGATCGAATATGGCCCGCCCAAAATGTAATAGGCCACCATCACAAACTGCGCCGTCTCCAGCGTCCAGTGCGAAGGGTCGAAGAACGTCTTGGAGACCGACGACCACAGTAAAACCCCGATCAGGGCAAAGATCAGATACATGGCGAAGCGGCCGATGAGGCGGTTCATCGCGTCAATGCCGCGGACATAGGCCCTTATTACTTTAGGCACCAAAGCCCCCTTCCGCCGCCAGCGCGGCCAGGGCCGGGCGCAGCAATGTCAGCATTTCTTCTGCCATGGCCTCTTCTTCTTCTGGCGTGGTCACCAGATCGTTGCGGATTTCGATCATCACATTGGCCAGCCCGTGTGCCAGCCCGTGGATCTTCAGCGAATGGGTGACGCCATCCGCCGGGCCATAGGGTTCATTCCGTTCTACCCGGCGGTGCGGCAGGGCAGGGGCTGCGGCCAGCATGGCGTCAGCCAGGCGGCTGTCGGCGTCGTGCAGGATGCCGATCTCAACCGTGCGGACCTCGCCGTAATAAACCGGGGTGAAGCTGTGCATGGTGACCAGAACGGATTGCAGCCCAGCATCCTTGCGGGTCTTGATCAGCTCGGAGACAGCGCTGCAGAACGGTGCATAAACCGTGTCCGCACGCTCCTGCCGCTGCGCGGCTGTCAGGTCTTTGTTGCCGGGCACCTCTACCAGTTCGGATTTCTCCGGCATCGCCGAGGCAGCTTCAGGCGGACGGTTGCAGTCGTAAACCAGCCGCGACACGGTGCTGGCCACCAGCGGTGCATTCAGGGCCTGGGACATATGCAGGGCCACCGCCCGCGCGCCCGGGTCCCAGGCGGCGTGGCTCAGCAGGTCCTCATCCCGCAGTCCCAGCCCGTCATAGCGCACGGGGATGTTGCTGGAGGCGTGCTCGCACAGCAGTAGAACCTGGCTGGTGCCCTCGCGGTTCACCACCTCTACTGTCTCCGCTTGAGCGTGAGAATCGCTCTCTCGCATATGTTGCCCCCCTGCGATTTGGAAAAATCTTTCCATGAAGAGATATTTGTGTCAATATATTTTCATGACCGGTTTCGCACAGAGATTCCTGAAACTTTCTTTTCAGGACGGATCCGGGTAGGAAAGTGTTTGTTCAAAAGCAGGAATGCCCCGTTGACGAAATCGCCAGCCACCGTTCGTGAATTGATCCGAGAGACCTATTCCTCGCTCACCCAGTCCGAACGCAAGTTTGCGAATTTGCTGTTGGAGAATTACCCTGCGGCAGGATTGGCTTCGATCACGATTGTGGCTGCTAATGCTGACGTTTCGACGCCCACAGTGGCGCGGATGGTGCAGAAGCTGGGCTTCAAAGGGTATCCGCAATTCCACCAGGCACTGCTGAAGGAGCTGGAGGCCAAAGTCTCAGGCCCGACCAAGCGGCGGGACAATTGGGCGACCGAGGCACCCGAAGGCCACCTGCTGAACAGATTTGCACAGGCCGTGACCGACAACCTGCAGCAGACGTTTTCCAACATCGACACCGCGCAGTTCGATGCGGCGGTTCACCAGCTGTCAAACACCGAGGGGCGGCTATATGTGGTTGGCGGCCGTATCACCCGGGCGCTGGCGGATTACGCCTTTACCCATTTCCAGGCGATCCGGCAGCGGGTCACGCATATGACGTCATCCTCGGCCACCTGGCCGCACTACGTGCTGGATATGGTCGAGGGTGACACGTTGCTGTTGTTCGATGTGCGCCGTTATGAAACCAACCTGCAGCGCTTGGCCGAACTCGCCTCCGAACGCGGAGTAAAGATTGTTCTTATTACGGACCAATGGGCCAGCCCGATTGCGTCGGTTGCCGAACATACTTTCAATTGCTGGGTCGAGATCCCGTCCGCCTGGGACTCCAACATCTCCACCATGATGCTGTTGGAGGCGATGATCGCCGCCACCCAGGAGGAAAGCTGGGACAAAACCAAGGACCGCTACGACCGTCTGGATGAGCTGTTTGATATGACCCGCCTGTTCCGCAAGTTCTCCTGATCAGAAGACCGGCTGCTGCATGGACATTGACCTCCGGTTGCGCCTTACTGGGCAACAGGCCGGTTTCTTTCAGGCAGGAGTATTCAAATGCGACTAATCGGAATTCTGGCGCTGGCAGCACTTGCTGCAGCACCCGCCGCGGCCAACCCGCTCAGCCGTATTCTGGCCAAGTCAGGGCTGACGCCGCAGGACACCAATATCATGCGCCAGGCCGAACAGTCTCTGCTGGCCGAGGCGCAGGCCGGCACTGGCAATCGGGCTGAATGGACCAATCCGGACAGTGGCGCACATGGCGAGGTCCGGGTGGCCGGCAAGGAGGGTGATTGCCTGCTTTTGCAGCATCAGGCCTTCCTCAAGGACAGTCAGGACCCCAAGCAGGTCCGGCGCAGGTTTTGCCCGTCGGGGACTGACTGGCTGTTGACCCAGTAACCGGGCACATAGCGTAAAACGTTCCATTCAGCGCAAGGGAGATAAATTGATGACTGATATTACCCGCAAACACACCGGCCAGCGCATGAGCCAGATCGTGACCCATGGCGATACCATCTATCTGGCAGGCCAGGTCGGCACTGCCGGTGCCAGCGTGGCGCAGCAAACCCAGGATTGCCTGGACAAGATCGACGCGCTGCTGGCCGAGGCCGGCAGCAGCAAGACCCGCATTCTGCAGACGGTGATCTGGCTTGCCGACATGAAGGATTTTGCCGGGATGAACGCAGTTTGGGACGCCTGGGTGCCCGAAGGCCACGCCCCGGCACGCGCCTGCGGCGAGGCAAAGCTGGCCAGCGAGGATTTTCTGGTCGAATTTATCGTCACCGCTGCCAGGGCCTGACCCCGGCGGCAGTCCAGTTCAGGACCCCTATCGCTCCTGCGCCGCCCGTGCATGCCCAAGGTTGCGCTCAGTGGCCTGAACCGCAGCAATCTGGTGAAACGGGATAACAATCCTAGCAGTATAGATTGTTCCGTTTTGCCTTCTTTTCCCGCTGCTGCCCGGCGGTAGAGTGATTGGTGCAGGCAGGGGGACGGAGACCGCGGCATGGCAGATCAGTCTCTTTCACAAAGGAGCCAATGCCCAATACCCTGCTGGGGGCGCATGCGTTGATGCAATCACCAGTTTCCAAGCTCACCCTGCGGGGGAGCCGCACATCCGTCGAAGCGGCTGAGGCAGAAGGCCTGATCCGCAAAATTTTCACCAGCCTGGGGTACAGCGTGGATGTCTCGGCGCAAGTAGCGCATCATTTGACCGACACCAGCCTGTGCGGTGTGGAAAGCCACGGTGTCATGCGGGTGCTGGAATATGCCAATCAATCGCGGTCAGGCTATCTGGACCCCAAGGGCACAGCGCGTGCCTTCCGGGACAGCCGCGGTGTGATGCGGGTCGAGGGTGGCGGCGGCATCGGCATCCCGGCGATGCAGCTTGCCTACGAAACCGGCATCGCCGAGGCGCGGGAGCGCGGGATTTCGGCGCTTTCCATCCGTCATGCGGGTCACACCGGCCGCCATGGCGCCTTTGCCGACATGGCGGCAGAGCAGGGTTTTCTGACCATCTGCATCGGCGGCGGCAACCGGCAGACCTGGCGCCAGGTGGCGCCCCATGGCGGGGCGCAGGCCAAACTGCCGACCAACCCCTGGTGCGCAGGCATCCCGGGCGGCGCCCAGGGGCCGGTGGTGCTGGATTTTGCAACGTCCAAGATTGCGGGCGGCTGGATCTACGCTGCCAAATCCGCGGGCGCTTTGCTGCCGGAGGGCTGCGTGATCGACCGCAATGGCAACCCGACCCGCGACCCCGAAGACTATTTTGCAGGCGGTGCCATCCTGCCTGCCGGCGCGCAAAAGGGTTATGCGCTGGCGCTGGTGGCTGAACTCATCGGCGAGGCGATGCTGGGGCCGTCCACAACCGAATGCAACTGGCTGCTGATCACCCTGGAGGCCACCCGGTTCCGCGACGCGCCGGCCATGCAGGCTGCGGCCGAAGACGTGCTGGCCGATCTGCGCAGCTGCCCGCCTGCGCCGGGATTTGAGCAGGTAGAGATCCCAGGGGAGCGCGAACGCAACCACCGCGCGGCTTCGGAGGGGCGGATCGCGGTGCCACTGGAGACCTGGCGCCAGATCCAGGAGCTGGCCGAAAGCCTGGGGGCGGCATGATCCGATGAACGGCGGTGCTGCAGGGCCCGCCGTTACACCCGGGGTTCACAGCCCGGCAAAAGCCGCCTGGATCAGTCCAGAGCCATTGCCGCCTTGCGGATGGCTGCTTCGGTCTGTTCCAGATCCTCTTCTGTCAGTGCCAGGCTTGGGTAGGTCTTGCCTGGCGACTTGAAGATGCCCTCCGCGCGCAGCACCGCATTGTACCGTCTGGTGCGCTCCGCATTGCCCGCCTGGGTATCGCGGTAGTCCCGGACTTTGCTGTCCGTGAACACAACTTCGAACAGCGCAGGCTCCCCGACGATCCGGAACGGCACCCCGGCCTCTTCCAGCGCCGCACTGGTTGCCTGCATCAGCCGCTTGCCGGTGCCGTTCAGCCGGTCATAGGCGCCCTCGCGGCGCAGCACCTCCATGGTCTTGAGGCCCGCCGCCGCCGCCACCGGATTGCCCGACAGCGTGCCCAGCTGCATCAGCCAGCCCTCGGCGCCGACTTGCGCCTTGTCGAAATGCTGCATGACATCGGCACGGCCAACGATGGCTGCCAGGGGGAAGCCGCCGCCAATCACCTTGCCCAATGCCGCCAGATCCGGCGTCACGCCATACAGCTCCTGCCCGCCGCCGTAGGTGGAGCGGAACCCGGTCACCACTTCGTCAAAAATCAGCAGGCTGCCGTGTTTCCGGGTCTCCTCGCGCAGCAGCTCCAGGAAACCCGGCAGCGGCGGCACGATGCGCTGCAGCGGTTCGGCGATGATCGCCGCAATCTCGTGCCCGTGCTCTGCCATCAGCTGCTTGATGTACTCAAAATCGTTGAACGGCGCCACCAGCACCTCGGCGGCGACCGACGGCGGGATCCCGGCGCTGTCCGGCACTGCCTGCGGAAAGTTCACCCGTACCGAGGGCGCCAGGCTCATCTGCGCCTCTGCCGACATGCCGTGATAGCCGCCCTCGAACTTCACGATCTTGGTGCGCCCGGTGAAGGCCCGCGCCAGACGGATTGCATACATGTCCGCCTCACCGCCGGTGGAGACATAGCGCAGCTGTTCGGCGCAGGGCACGGCACGGCAAATTTCCTCGGCCAGCTCAATGCCGCGGGTGTTGCTGGCAAAGAAAGTCATACCCTTGGGTAGCTGCTCCAGCACCGCCTCCATCACTTCCGGATGGCCATGGCCCAGCATCATCGGACCGGAGCCGATCAGATAGTCGATGTACTCCTTGCCGTCTTCATCCCGCACACGCGCACCCTTGCCCTCGCGGATGACGATACCGGGTTCGAAATTGCCAAATCCGCCCGCGGGCAGCACCGCGCGGGCGCGTTCGGTCCATTCAGCCTGGGAGAGGATCTTTTCCATGTCTTCAATTCCTGTTGAGGGCCGGGTTGCCCGAAGTTAGGTGGAATTTGACCAAAAAGTCAAAAATTAATCGATCACAGCTGCGGGAGCGCCCAGTCCCTCGCGGTCGGGACGTACACCCAGGCCGGGGCCTTCGGGCGGGGCAATGCGGCCATTGCTGCGCTCTGGACCCGCCGGATGCAGCCGCGGGCTGACATAAGAGGACAGGTCGCAGACGTTCATCAGCCGAAGCGGTTCGGTAGCAGCACCCAAATGCAGCAGGGCAGCGGTGGTAATGTCCGAGCCCCAGGTGTCCTCGATGCACATTTTTGCACCCAAATGCAGGCACAGGTCGCGGGCCCGGCGCGAGGCCGACAGACCGCCGAATTTCGACAGTTTGATGGCGGCCGCATCCATCACGCCCGCAGCATGACCTGCCAGCAAGGAGGCCATGTCATGAGCGTTCTCGTCCAGCTTCATCGGCAAGCCGCAGGCCGCGCGCACCCGGGCGCAGTCCTCGATGGTGGCGCAGGGCTGTTCCAGCATGATGTCCAGATCTGCAACAGCCCGGCCCACGCGGGAGGCATCCAGCGAGGAGGCACCGCAGTTCCAATCGCCATAGACCAGCGGACCATCGCCGACCGCCTCGCGCACCATCCGCAGCCGCGCCACGTCGGCCTGCCAGTCGCGGTCGGCGCCAAGCTTCACCTGAAACTGGGTGATGCCGGTGGCCTGCGCCTCGCGGGCTATGCGGGCCATCTCCTCGGGGGCGACACAGGTGATCGAATGATAAAGCGGCATATCCGCCTGCCGCTGTCCGCCCAGCAATGCATGAAGCGGCAGATTTGCCGCCTGCGCTGTCAGGTCCCACAGGGCTATGTCGATGGCTGATTTGGCATAGGCGTGCCCCTGAAGCCAGGCGTCCAGCTTCGCCATCACCGCCTCTGGCCCCACCGGATCGGCACCCAGCAGCAGCGGCGCCATCTCCTCGACCGCGGGCACCACGCCGCGGGCATAGGCGGGCAGGTAATGCGGGATCGGGCAGACCTCGCCCCAGCCTGTGAGGCCGGTATCAGTGTCCAGCGCCAGCACCACGCTTTCGACTGTGCTGCAGGTCTTGCCCTCGGCCATGTAATAGGCGGTGTGGCTGGTCAGCGGCACATGCCACAGGGATATCCGGGTGATTTTCATGTGCGTGTCCCCAGGTCGGATTTCTTCAAAAGGTCGTCACCGCGCCAAAACGCCGCCGCCAGCAGCGGTCCCGGCACCATATCTATGGCGTGCTTCTGGTGCGGGGCGTGGTGGACTATGTCCCCAGGCCCCGCATCCCGCGCTGTGCGGCCTTCGGAGTGGAACCGGGCCTGGCCTGCAAGGATCAGGTAGGTCTCCTCCGGCGCATGCGAATGCTCGCCGTAATGCTGTCCAGCGCCCCAATAGCCGATGGAAAGCCGCATTTCATCGCTTTGGTACAGCCCTTCAGGCGAGATCAGATTGACCCAGCCGTAATTGTCCAGCCAGTCGCGGGAAAACCCGTCAGCCTCGGTGTATGTCTGCTGCCAGCGTAATCGGGGCAGGGCAGCGGCCAGCGCGGCCACTGCGGGCGTGGTCAATTTGCAGAACTGCCTTCCGGCATCCGCAAGCTCTTCAATTTTCCCGCAGACCGGCAGTCGGCGCGGTTCCACCCAAAGCCGCGGCAGGCTCTGCATCCGCGCAGCAAACCAGCCCAGGCCTTCAGTCCGGGCAGCCAGTTGTGTCAGCTCATGCAGCAACTGTGCAGGCATCGCCTCAGCCTCCGTAGACCGCAACCGGGTCCCCCAGTGCGCCGTCTTCCGGTATCACACCAAGTCCGGGCAGGGAGGGCGGCACCGATACCCCTGCGTCATTGCGCGCGCCCTGGCCTGGCACCGGGTCCACGTCCAGATGATAGTGGCAAAGCCAGCTTGCCAGCCGGTTGGCGTCCGGTGTCGAGGCGGCCAGATGGATCGCCGCGGTATCGGCCAGCGCCGAGCCGCCCAGGTCCTCGATATGCATCTGCCAGCCCACCGAGACGCCAAAGTCGCGGATCTGCCGCGCGCGGGTCAGCCCGCCGACCCGGTTCGGCTTCACCTTCACGCCCTCGCAGGCGCCGCGCCTCCAGGCCTCCAGATGGTCGCCGAAGTCATGCATGCATTCATCCAGCAGGATCGGATTGGAAACGCGGGAGGCGACATGGGCGCATTGGTCCAAGGTTTCGCAGGGCTGCTCTACCCAGTCGCGGGCCTTGACCGAGTTCAGCACCTCCACTGCGACCCCCGGCTGCCAGGCGCGGTTTACGTCGAAGGTCACTTTGTGGCCCTTGGGCAAGCTTTCCGAGATCGCTTCGATCCGGTCGATGTCGAGGCCGGTATCGGTGCCGCCGACCTTGGCCGAATGCACGGTATAGCCCTTTTGCGCGGCACGGGCGATCAGCGCCAGCATATCTTCCGGGCTGCCGGTGGAAATGGAGGAGTTCACCAGCACCGGTGCTGCCTCGGCCCCGCCCAGAAGCTGCCACAGCGGCAGGCCTGTAGCCTTGCCGAGAATATCCCAGCAGGCCATGTCGACCGGTGATTTCACATAAGGATGCCCCGGCAGCTGCACATCCATCACCCGGTTCACATGATCCAGGCTGCGCGGATCCAGCCCGATCAACGCAGGCGACAGCGTTTCAATGCCGGCCCGGATCCCCGGCCCGTGTGCGGGCAGATAGGTATGCCCCCAGGGGCAGCCTTCCCCCCAGCCCGAGATGCCCTCGTCGGTATCAATGCGCACAAAGGAGCTGTCGAGTTTCTCGAACTTCAACCGCCCGCCCGAAAGGTAATAGGGCTCGCTCAGCGGCAAAACAAGCTGGTAGACAGTGATCCGGGTGATCTTCATTTCAGCTCCACTTCCACAATGCTCATCGAGGCATCTCCGGCGTTGATCACATTGTGTTCGACGCCTTCCTCGCGGCGGTAGGCTGTCCCCGCGGGGACAGTGGTTTCCTTTATCTTGCCGCCCGGCGGCTCCAGCCGCATGCAGCAGTCTGTGACGGCGGTGATCACTTAGTCCATCGCCTGCTAATGCCAGCCGGTTTCGGCGCCGGGGGCAAAGTTGAAGCGGGTCATCCGCATGCGGACATCGCCGGTTATCCGGGTGGCCTGGGCTGCGATGGTCATGTGGGACGGTCCTTGTTGAGAGTGCGGGAGCCTCCGGCGGGGATATCTTCGGCCAGAAGAAGACCGGGTGTGTCATTTGGCGGTTCCGAATGCGGCCGCCGGCGTGCCGGGGCATTCGAAATCCGCTGCCGCGCCAGGCCCGGGTGCATCCGGCGCATAGAGCTTGCCGGTTTCAGCCCGATCGCCGCGGTCTTGACCTGGAACCGGCAGTATCCTTGTGTTCGGCAGCCGCCCATCCCGGCTATGGTCTCCGCAGTGCCCTTTCGGGATGCCATCCGGTACATCGGTGCGCCGCCGGTCAGCGCGGGCGCTATCAGCCGTGCCAGTGGCGGCACGCATTCGGAATGCGCCGCGATGCAATTTCCGCCGCAGAGGGTGAACCCGCCGCAGCCTTGCTGCCCTGCGCCGGTGCCGGTTACAACGATTGAGGCGGTGGCGGTTTCAATGGCGTTGCCTGCGCCCCGGACATAGGCGCCGTCAGCATAAGGCAGGCCGGTCTGAAAGATGCGGATACAGGTGATCTTCATCTCTGGCGCTCCTGTGGTCAGCCCGGGGACATTGCCGGATCATCCGCCAGCCCCTCGCCGCGCCAGAACACGAAGCAGAGGATAGGATGCTCGTTGGTGATCATCGCATGCGGCTGGCCGGGCCCGTGCATCTTGGTGCTGCCCGGCACCAGCCGGCGGACTTCCTCGCCCTTGGCCATGAAGTCGGCACTGCCGGAGAGGATCGTATAGAGCTCTTCCGGCCCATGCTGATGCCAGGGATAGTTGAGACCCGGCCCCCAGTAGCCGATTGTCATCCGGCTTTGCTGCGAATGGAAGTGGCCGGTGGGCCCCACCAGCTCAAACCAGCCATAGCGCTGCAGGAAGTCCTTGCCGACTTCTTTCTCGGTATAGGTGAGGCGCCATTCCGCGTGCGGAGCCAGCGCCATGATCGCCTGTTGCAGGGCGCGGACCTCGGCCTCAGCCGGGATGCCTTTGGCAGCAAAACCCGGGTCGGATTGCACAAGTTCTGCGCCGGGAATTTGATGGCCTGCGCGACCTGCCCAAGTGATGTCATCGGGCCAGGGCTGGAATTCAGCTGCTGCGGGCAGCGCCGCATGGTAGGCCTTGGCGGCCTCTAGCGCCTTATCAAACAGCACCCGGCTCATGGGAGCACCACGATATTGCCGGTGTGCTTCTTGGCGATGAAAGCGGCCTGCGCCTCTTTCAGGTCCGACAGCGGATAGGCTGCGGCCAGTGCCGGTTTGATTTCGCCCTTTTCGATATAGGAGACCACGTCGGTGAAGTTGCGGTGCGGAGTTACGGTGGAGCCGGTGAAGGTCAGGTCACGCAGATAGAAGGTGCGCAGGTCCAGCTCGACCAACGGTCCGGCAATCGCGCCGGAGCAGGTGTAGCGGCCGCCGCGCTCCAGCACGCCGATCAGCTTGGGCCAGGCCGCGCCGCCGACCACATCGGCCACCACGGTGACCTTTTCGCCGCCAAGCGCAGCCTGCAGGTTTTCCGGCGACCGTGGCAGGATCAGGTCGGGGCCAAGCCCGGCCACTTCTGCATGTTTGGCTTCCGAGGACATCGCGATCACCCGCGCGCCGCGGTGTTTGGCGAGCTGGATCAGCGCACCGCCAACCCCGCCGGAGGCGCCGGGGACCAGCACCGTGTCACCGGTGTCCACGCCCGCCCGGCTCAACATCCCTTCGGCGGTGACATAAGAGCAGGAAAAAGTTGCCAGCTCCGCATCGGTGAGGGGGCTGTTGACCACCGCCACACCGCGCGCATCCGCCTTAGTGTATTCAGCAAAGCCGCCATCGCATTCGGAGCCGAAGTATCCGGCCTTGTCTTTGTTCTCGGGGTCGTCCCAGTCGCGGACCCAGCCGCCGACCATGACACGCTTCCCGATCAGGGCTGGATCGGCACCATCGCCGACGGCCACGACTTCGCCGACCGCGTCGGCCCCCTGGATGCGCGGGAACGTCAGAGGGCGGCCGCCCCAGCTCGGGTCTTCCTCGCCCGCTTCGTCAAAGGCGCCGCCGGTGGTGGCGCCTTTGATGGACTTGGAGTACCAGCCGGAGCGGGTGTTCACATCGGTGTTGTTCAGCCCGCAAGCGCCGACCTTGATCAGCACCTCCATTGGACCCGGCTGCGGCACCGGCCAGTCCTGGTGCCATTCGTATTTGTCCAGACCGCCGTGGCCGGTCAGAACCATCGCATTCATTGTGTCGGGCAGGGTCATTTTTTGTGTTTCCCTATTGGCTATGGGGAGGGGGCGCTGCCCCCGCCTTCGGCTCCCCCGGAGTATTTTTGAAAAGATGAAGGGGGCCTGTTGTTTGCTCATTCTGCCGGAGTGCGTTCCGCGTCGCTACGGGGCAGCAGGCTGTCGGGGTCATAAGCGGGGGCGCCCAGGATCCGGCCCTTGCGCGGCTCTCCGGCAACAATCACCTCGATCTGCGTGCCCGGCACATTGGCGTGCGGTTTTAGATAAGCAAAGGCTAGGATCTTGCCGACGGTATGGCCATAGGCGACCGAGGCGGTGGAACCCACGACCTGGCCCTCCAGCAGGACGGCTTCACCGCCATGGCCGTCGGTGATGCCGTCTGGCTCAATCTCCAGATAGGCGCAGACCCAGGGCTTATCAGCTGCGTTCAGCGTCTTGTCCTTGCCTAGATACGCCTTGTCGGTGCGGGCAAAGCGAAGCACGTCCGCCTCGGCCAGCGTCACTTCGTTGGTGAGTTCGCTCGCGCCCTTGAAACCCTTCTCCATCCGCATCGCATTCATCGCAAACGAGCCGTAGTCGGCAATGCCATGCGCCTCACCCGCTGCCCACAGCGCGTCATAGACCGCCAGGGCACTGCCGCGCGGGATGTGCAGCTCCCAGCCAAGTTCCCCCGCATAAGACATCCGGAAGGCCCGGAGCTTATGGCCCGCAACTTCGATCTGTTGCGCGGTCAGCCATTTGAAACCGGCGTTTGTCAGGTCCGCATCGGTGCAGGCCCTCAGGACCTCGCGGGCTTTCGGGCCGTTGAGAGCGATGGCTGCCCAATCGGTGGACAGCGTTGTGATTTCCACCTCTTCACCTGCGCGGTTCTGGTTCAGGTGGTCCAGCAGCCGCTGTTCAAAGAAGGCGGCGCAGACCAGGTAGTAGCTGCCCTCCGCCAGCTTCACCACGGTGGTTTCCAGCTCAATCCGGCCGCGGCGGTTCAGCATGTGGGTGAGGGCGATGCCGCCCGTCTTTTGCGGCAGGCGGTTGGCGGTCAGCCGGTCCAGCAGGGCGGCGGCGCCGTGGCCCGAGACCGTAACCTTGGTGAAGGCGGAGATGTCCATGATACCCACGCCCTCGCGCACGGCCTTGCACTCCAGGCCGACCAAATGGTGCACTTCGTTGCGCTTGAAGGAATAGTGGTCGCGCTGCTCCACGCCGTTCCTGGCAAACCAGCGCGGACGCTCGTGGCCAAAGACCTCTTCGTAGACAGCGCCTTTGTCCTTCAGCCGCTCATAAAGCGGAGAAGGTTTGATAGGGCGGCCCGCCAGTCGGTTGAAATGCGGGAAGGGGATCTCGTGGCGCAGCTTGTAGTCCTCATGCGCCTTGGTCACCTGCCAGTCCTTGGTGGCATAGGAGCCAAAGCGGCGCGGGTCGTAGTCGCGCATCGAGATATCGGCGGCGCCATGCACCATCCAGCGGGCCAGCTCGCGGGTGAGACCCGGGCCCCAGCCGATGCCGATCTGGGTGCCGCAGCAGCACCAGTAGTTCTTGACGCCCGGCGCCGGGCCGATCAACGGGTTGCCGTCGGGCGGATGCGAGATCGCGCCATGCACCTCGCGCTGGATGCCGAGGTCAGCAAAGACCGGCATCCGGTTCAGGCTTTCCTCCAGCCACGGCATCACCCGGTCGTAATCTGCGTCAAACAGCCAGTTCTCATACTCCCAGGGGCAATGGTCGTGCCAGACCGAGTTGCTGCCTTCCTTCTCGTAGATGCCGATCAGCCCGCGCTTTTGCTCCATGCGGATGTAGCCGGAGACCTGTCTGTCGTCGCGGATCACCGGCAGTTCCTTGTCCAGTGCCTCGAACTCCGGCACCGGTTCGGTCACAAAATAGTGGTGGGTCATCGAGGTCATCGGCAGCTGCAGCCCGGACCATTCGCCCATCTGGCGGGCATAGGTGCCGCAGGCATTGACCACATGCTCGCAGCGAATGGTGCCTTTTTCCGATTCCACAATCCACTCGCCGCCCGGTCCTTGGGTGATGTTGGTGGCGCGGCAATGGCGGATGATGCGGGCACCCTTCTGGCGGGCGCCTGCGGCCATTGCCATGGTGACGTTGGTCGGGTCCACATGGCCGTCGTCGGGGGTATGAAGCGCCCCCAGAACCCCTTCGAGATTATAGAAGGGATGAAGCTCGGCAACCTTTTCCGGGCCGGTGAGTTCGATATTGAACCCCAGCGACCGGCCCACGGACAAGGTGTGGCGCAGCCAGTCTATCTCATCCTCGGTGTAGGCCAGGCGGAAGGAGCCGCAGCCGTGCCAGGTAACCGCCTGGCCGGTCTCTTCCTCCAGCTTTCCGGAATAGAGGCCGATGTTGTAATCCACGCATTTGCCAAGGCCAAAGGAGCTGGTGGAGTGGGTGATCTGGCCCGCCGCGTGCCAGGTCGAACCCGAGGTCAGCTCAGCCTTTTCCAGCAAAACCACCTCCGGGCCCCAGCCCTCATGCGCCAGGTGATAGGCCAGGCCCACCCCCATCACGCCGCCGCCCACGATGACCACACGGGCCTGTGCCGGGAAATCTTTCTCAGCCATTTCGCTGTTCCTGATTGCAATGCGCTTTTCTGCTCGACAGGCTAATTCCATATTTGTACCATCGTCAATCATGAATGGCACAAATGTATCACTGACTGTTTTGGAGCGCCTCACGGAGGAGTGGGATGCGCTGACTCCTGAGGCACAGAAGGCGGCCCGCTATGTGCTGGAAAACCCTGCCGATGTTGGGGTCTCCACCGTGCGCGAGATTGCGGAGGCTGCAAATGTGAAGCCCAACACCTTTGTCCGCATGGCGCGGCAGGTGGGCTTTGACGGCTACGAGGATTTCCGCGCCCCCTTCCGCGAGGCGATTCGCAAAGGCGGGGTGTCGTTTCCTGACCGCGCCCGCTGGTTGCAGGATACGGCCAAGTCCGGTGAACTGGGCGGGCTTTATGCCGATATGGTTGGTGCCGCGATCCGCAATATCGAAGACACCTTTGCAGGGATCGACGCCAGCGCTTTGGAGGCAGCAGCGCATGCGATTTGGAATTCCCGCCAGGTGTTCACGCTGGGTGTCGGCGTCAATAACGCCAATGCCCGCAATTTCACCTATCTTGCCTCAACCGGCATGAAGCAATTCCACGCCATACCGCGGCCCGGCTCGACGGCGGTGGATGATCTTGCCTGGGCGGACGGCCAGGATGTGCTGATCGCGATGACCTGCAAGCCCTATCGGGCCGAAGTGATCGAGGCGGTCCAGATCGCGCGCGAACAAGGGGTCATAATCGTCGGTATTTCCGACAGCCCTGCCAGCCCCGTGATCCTCAATGCGGACCTTGGGTTCACCGTCGTGGTGGATACACCGCAATTCTTCCCGTCATCCGTCTCGATGATCGCTCTCTTGGAAACTTTGCTCTCCTTTGTGATTGCGGTCTCCAGCGAGGAAATTGTCGCGCGGGTGGAGAAGTTCCATAAACGCCGGCACCAGCTGGGCATCTACGCGGAGGACCCTGAATGAACGCAGCCCCGATCCATTCTCTTGAGGCGCGGTATTACATCGACCCGGTCCTCTTTGAGGCTGAGCGCAAGGGCCTTTTGGCGCGCAGCTGGCAGTTTGCCGGCCACGCCAGCCAGCTGGAAAACACCGGCGACTATTTCGCATTTGAGATGGCCGGCGAAAACCTGTTCAGCATCAAGGGGCGTGATGGCGAAATCCGCACCTTCTATAACGTCTGCCAGCACCGCGCCCATCAGCTTGTCTCGGGCGAGGGCACCACGCGGGTTGTGGTCTGCCCCTATCACGCCTGGACCTATGAGCTGACCGGCCAGCTGCGCGCCGGGCCGAACCTCAAATCGGTTCAGGGGTTCGACAAATCCAAGGTTTGTCTGACCGAGGTCCGCACCGAGGTTTTCCTTGGCTTTATCTTTGTGAACCTCGACCCGGAGGCGCGGCCGATGGAAGACTGGTTCCCGGATGTGCGGGCTGAGCTTGAAAGTTTTGTCCCCAATTGGGCGGACCTGAAGCCGCTGGAATGGGTGGGTATCCCGGAGGCCTGCAATTGGAAAGTTTCCGTTGAGAACTACTCTGAATGCTACCACTGCAGCTTGAACCACCCGACCTTCTCCACTGGGGTGATCAAGCCGGAAACCTATGACATCCAGCCCCAGGGCTATTGCCTGCGCCACACGACTGAGTGCAATTCGCTGGACCAGATGACTTATGACATCAACTCCGGTTTTGAAAACAACGAGAAATACTCCAGCTGGTTCCTCTGGCCGATGTTCTCCTTTCAGGTCTACCCGGGCAATCTGCTGAACACCTATCATTGGCGGGCCGTGGACGCTGATCACGTGGTGGTCTGGCGCGGCTGGTATTCCATCGGCGGCGAGGACAATGAAACCGTGCGCCGGATGGCGGTTCAGGACCGGGCAACCACGGTAGAGGAGGATATCCACCTGGTTGAATCCGTGCAGCGCGGCCTCAAAAGCCGCGGCTATGTTCCCGGACCCTTGGTGGTTGATCCCTCTTGCGGAGTGAACTCGGAACATTCAATCCTGCATCTTCAGAAGTGGATGCGTGAAGCGGCAGACCATGATCTTGCAGCAGGGACCTAACGAAAATGACACAGCTAGATGCCGAATGGCTGAACTACATCGACGGCGCCTGGGTGCCCGGCGGGGCAGGGTGGATTGATGTCACCAACCCGGCGAATGGCGAACTGCTGGCCCGGCACGCGCTGGCTGATGCCGCCGACGTGGACCGTGCCGTGCAGGCCGCCCGCCGGCTGCATCTGTCAGGGGAGCTGTCATCGCTGCGCCCGATTGCGCGCGGGCGCATGGTGCAGGCGATGGGTCGCTATCTGCTCGACAATATCGACGAGATCGCGCGCGTCCTGACTCTGGAACAAGGCAAGCCGCTTTGGGAAGCCCGGATCGAGGTCGAAGGCGCGGCCCTCTATTTCGAATATTACGGAAATCAGGCCAGTACTGTCGAAGGCCGCTCGATCCCGTTGGGCGGCGGCTATTTTGACTGGACCGAGAATGAGCCGATGGGCGTCTCCGCCCAGATCATCCCCTGGAATTACCCCGTGGAGATGACGGCGCGCTCGCTGTCGGCTGCACTTGCCACCGGCAACGCTTGCGTGATCAAAACGCCGGAACTCACCCCGCTCACCAATGCCTGGCTCGCCCGCGCGGCTGAAGCTGCGGGTTTCCCGGCTGGCGCGGTCAATATCCTCTGCGGATATGGCCACGAAGCGGGCGCGGCACTTTCCGGTCACAGCCAGGTGAACCAGATCGTCTTTACCGGCTCTGTTCCCACTGGCATCCGTATCGCCACCGCAGCGGCGCAGAACGTAGTGCCTTGCGTGCTGGAACTCGGCGGCAAGTCCGCTGCCATCGTGCATGAGGACGCCGACCTCGACGCGTTTGAGAATGACATCCGCTGGGGCATCTATTTCAATGCAGGTCAGGTGTGCAGCGCCATGAGCCGGGTGATCGTGCACGAAAGCCGCCATGATGAGCTGGTCGAGCGCGCGGTGAATGTGGCCAGCAGTCTGAACGTTGGCCCCGGCATCGACCGGCCGGAGTTTGGCGCCAACATGGGCGCCATGGTTTCCATGCCCCAGCGCGACCGCGCCCTGGGCATCGTCCAGCAGGCGCAGGCAGACGGCGCCACCGTTGCCACCGGTGGCACGCCCGTTGGCAATGCGGGTGCGTTCCTGGCCCCGGCCATCGTCTCCGGCATCACCCCGAACGACAGCATCGCCAACGAGGAAATCTTCGGCCCCGTCCTCTCGGTGCTCAAGTTCCGCTCCGACGCCGAGGCGATCGCGATCGCCAACGGCACCGAATACGGGCTGGTTGGCGGCGTCTTCACCCGCGACCTGGACCGCGCCACCCGCTGCGCCCGCCAGCTCCGCGCAGGCCAGGTCTTTGTGAACGAATGGTATGCCGGAGGGGTCGAAACCCCCTTTGGCGGCTACGGCAAATCCGGCTACGGCCGCGAAAAGGGCCGCGAGGCGCTGTGGAACTACGTGCAGACCAAAAACATCGCCATGAAATTGAGAGGCTGAGATGAGCGCATTTGACGAAGATCTGTTCCTGAAGGGAATGGAGCAGCGCAAGGCAACCCTTGGCGCCGAGTATGTCGAAAAGAACCTGGCCGCGGCGGATGATTTCACCCGGCCTTTCCAGGAGGCGATGACCGCCTGGTGCTGGGGCTTTGGCTGGGGCGACGATGTGATCGACGCCAAGACCCGGTCAATGATGAACCTCTCTATGATCGGTGCGCTGGGCAAGATGCACGAATGGGAGCTGCATTGCCGCGGCGCCCTTAACAACGGCGTCACCAAAGAGGAGATCCGGGCGATCATCCATGTGATCGGTATCTACTGCGGTGTTCCGCAAGCGCTGGAATGCTTCCGGGCCGCCCGCAAGGTTCTGGAAGAGCAGAACTGAACCTTATTCTATTGTTGGTTTTTGAG